>JAYVVO010000126.1:0-2004 GCA_043786955.1 Saprospiraceae bacterium | reverse complement strand
CATATCTGGAATACTGTAACAGATGTCACTTAGAAATTAATCTCAAAATGTCAAAGAACTCAACTTAATTCTTTAAAAAAAAAGTGTACGGTAATGAAATAGTTTAACTATCATTCTTCTTTGATGATTCAAACTATTCATCACAATTGCATTAAGCCGCTTCATTTTCAAAAGTTTCTTTTAGAAAGCTTACTGAAATAATGGCGAGAACGATGGTGAGTGCGCCGACAGAAAAAGCACCGTAGAGCAAACCCAACGAAGGTTTTAAAAAATCTTTGAATAAAAGAGTGAAAGGAATAGACCAAGCCCGAGCGAAATTTGGAATACTGGTTGCTGCCGTAGCGCGAATATGTGTTGAAAACTGTTCGGCTGCCGTAGTAATTAGTATCGTCCAATAACCGATTCCTAAACCTAAAATAGCGCAATGCAAATAAAGTTGTTCTATCGAGGCGGGTTTTACGAAACAGAAAACGTACATTCCGAACAACGCCACCAAAAAGAAAATGTACATCGGTTTTTTACGACTTTTCATTTTTTTACTGATAAGCCCTGCGCAAATCTCGGCAGGTGCGCCGCCAAAATAAAAAAATATAATTGCCAATGCGGCTTTCGCGCCTGTTAAACCAAACGCCGTCGCAAATTCTGGTACATTCTGAATGAATAAACCGATTAAAATAAATGTTGTTCCGCCAGCGAGTGTGCAAAAAAAATAAGTGGCTAAAAGTTTGGGGGTTTTTAAAATGAATAAAACGTTTCCGCGCGCCGCATTTTTTTCTTTTTCTTCTAAAAAAATACCGCTCTCGTACACGTTAAATCGCAAGAGCAGCAAAAATAAACCTGCAACGCCACCGATGAAGTAGCACGTTTTCCAAGCAAAAAAAAGCGAGATCAGACCGCCAGAAAATGCGCCCATCATTCCGAAAACAGAAACAATGGTTGTCGCATACGTGCGTTTTTCTTTGGGCAAACTTTCACTCACTAAACTAATTCCTACACCGAGTTCACCAGCTAAACCAATGCCTGCAATAATGCGGAGATACAAATACCAATCAACGGAATTTACCCAACCGTTGGCAAGATTTGCGAGTGAGTAAGTAATGATAGAGCCAAATAAAATAGTTGTTCTGCCAAATTTATCCGCTAAAATTCCCCAGAATAAACCGCCGATGACCAAACCAAAAAGTTGCCAATTCAATAAACTTAATCCATAATTGAGCAGTTCATTTTCGTTTACACCCAATGCGCGCAAACTCGAAATTCGGACAGCACTGAAAACAATCAGATCGTACGCATCCACAAAATATCCAAGCGCAACCGCTAAAATGATGAGCCACTCGGCGCGTTTAAAATTAAAAAATGGCGTGACAGTCAAATTTGATTATGGTATGTTGATTTAGAAATTTGTTTTACTGACGCATAAATATAGTCAAGCATTACGAATTAATTATTTAAAGAATTAAATTGCCGTCAGCTTTAGCTGACGGATATAGGATAAAACAATAGGCTTTAGCTAAAATCAAACCAATTTAGAGTTTAGCTAAAGTCTAAACTATTTACTGTTCTCAGTCAGCTAAAGCTGACGGCTATTCATCTACTTCAATTTTTTTATGTGCTTTTTTCTCGAAAATTTACAAAAAAAATGGCTGCATCTTCTTAAAAGATGCAGCCATAACCAACACTATGAAAACTTTAAAAACAATATCCGCCAGCGTTAATAACAGCGTGCGCAATTGTGCGACGCGCCACTTTAACGTTTATGGGTTGGTATTTTGTAAAACGTTTTAAACCCAATAAAAATGTTTTGAGTAAATCGCCTTCGGCAAAACTTGCTAAAGCATCACTCGCATTTTTACTGATGCGCGCTTGCGCGTCGTTGAAATGCACGTGCATTGTCGCTTCGTAAACTTCCATCGGTTGTTTAGCCAAGTTTGGATTTTCAGCAATTTTTTGAACGCGCAACAAAGTTGATTCGCAGGTGTAAACATCGAGCAACATATCGGCAAC
>JAYVVO010000125.1:0-2006 GCA_043786955.1 Saprospiraceae bacterium | reverse complement strand
GCGGCATCGCGCGCTAAATTTTTTATAGCAATCGGTCCATCGTAATCGGCTTTTACTGGATTTGGAAAAGCATACGCTGAATCAATCGCATTAAACGTACCGCCAGTTGTCGCATCCGCGCGATACACCATAACACCTTTATCGGTTCCGACAAAAACTTCACCGGTTTTATTTCTAATAGCAAGTGCAGTAATATTATTACTCACCAACGGACTGTTATCGGTATTGAAATTATAAATTTGCGTTTTGCCATCCGCAGCTGTAACAATCAGACCCGTTGTTGTGCCAAACCATTTTCTGTTACCGCCATCAACGGCGATAACGTTAACCGCTTTATTCAAAAGCAAATATTCACTAATGCCACCGAGCGTTGAAACAATGAGTCGCCCTTTGCAAGCGCCAGCAATTGGATCACTACCGCAATCGAAAACACAAACGCCTTTATCTGTTCCTACCCAAACGCGACCTTCTAAATCGGTGCAAATAGTATTTAAAATACCGTTCTGCACTTCTGCTGGTAAAGCCGAATTGTCAATATATTTTGTGCGATGGTTAGAAACATTATTGATAGTGTATTGCGTCGTGTCGTAAATCCAAATACCACCGCTCCCACTCGAAGCATTGATAATCCATTTATAATTCGAAGAATCAGAAGTGATGTGCGTTAAAACATTTTGCGGCGAAACGGTTTGCATTTTCAGCCATGTGTTATTTGGTTTTAAAACTAAAATCGAATTCGGTGTGTTCGCGTTAATTACCCATTCGTTACCTTCGTTATCGGCAAATAAACCTGTCACGCGTTGTCGTCCAACATCTCCCACGGCTGGTTGAATCGGA
The DNA here is from genome assembly GCA_043786955.1 of Saprospiraceae bacterium. Taxonomy (GTDB): domain Bacteria; phylum Bacteroidota; class Bacteroidia; order Chitinophagales; family Saprospiraceae; genus JAAFJT01. Next base: position 1,169 of record JAYVVO010000125.1, on the reverse strand, counting down.
GAGTTTGAGCTATCGTAAACTTTAGTGATTACGCCGTTTTGCAATTCAATCAATCCGTGATTGAAAGAACTGACATACACTTTGTTTGTCACTTTATTAATGCTGACCTCAAAATTATCTATTCCCGCTTGTGTGGTCTGCAATATCGGCTGCGTTGCAGGATTATAATTTGTCCATTGCGTTGTTTGCGCACCTTGATAGAGTGAAAAACCTTCACCTTCAAATCGCGCCACTAAACTCGCAACACCTTGCGAAACAATCCATGCAGAACTATCCGTCAGCGCAATACTTCCTGCCGAAGACAAAACGGGTGAATTTATTTGTGTCGCGTTGCAATTATTAGCGCCAGTGTTTAAAAATCTGTAATCGGTTGGATATTGACTCGCAAACCAAATATTACCCGACGCATCTTCAATTGCGCGCGTGTTGGCAGAATAACAATTGTTTGGTAAACTTTTAACAGCGTTGGATGCATCAATTTTAAAACCGACGGTGCAAGCACCAAAATAATACGGTGGACAATCTTGAATAAAACCCGCAATGAGATTTTTACCTTCGGTTGTGAGATAATTTAGGCGAAGTGATTTATCAATTTGTAGGCTAATAATTTTTTTTGAAGAAGATACGTAACAAAGCGAATCATTATAATTGAAGTACAATAAATTATTAAAACTGCGCACAATAGACGCGCTGTAAGAATTTGCAAAACCATTAGCACCCCCTAATTTTTTCCAATTGCTAAAATCGGCGATGTTTGTTGCAGCATTTATGCCGATAGTGTAAATACCAGAACCACTTGCCGCATAAATCGCATTTTGCAAAACAGTGACTGAATTTATTTTCTGATTTGTGAACGTTGTGAATTGAAATTCGCCGCGCACCACATCTAAACCAACCAAACCAAATCCTGATGCTAAATACGTAATGGTGGGCGTGGTATAAATATCGTAAATATTTTTATCACCAACGATGGCAATATTATTTTTTATGTCACTCAACGTTCGTACACCCGTTGCATTCACTAAGTCAATCGCGTTATCGTCGTAAATGACAATTAATGTATTATTTGTTTTGTCGAACGCCACGCGCGAAATACCTGCTTGCGTTAAATGATTTAATTTATCCCACTTCTCCGTCGTTTGGTCTTGCTTGTTGTAGCGCAAAATACT
>JAYVVO010000124.1:0-2009 GCA_043786955.1 Saprospiraceae bacterium | reverse complement strand
ACAATTCAATCCAATAATCAGGAGTTTGAACGCCCAAAGATAGCTTGAATGCTGTTTATTAAAAAGTGTTATAAAAATTTAACCTTTAGTTATTCTACGTTAGAAATCACTCAATAGGTTAATTAAGTTGATTTCAAACAAAATAATATTTAATAGTGTAGGTGTGCCAGTTATTCTGATTTGAAATATTAACGCAGTTTAAAGATGTTAAGTATTTCAAAAAAAAAAATTATCAACACCTTTTTAATTTTTCCTTTTAGGAGGCGCAAAATTAATAAAAATGAATTAGTTTTTTCAGATTCTCGGATTAAAAATAATAGGCGGTAGTTTTCCTTTGCCAAAACTTTTGCTCAATTTGTATTTCAAACCAATTTCGTGCGATCCACGCGATGAAGCGTTGAGCGGCGAAAGCGTCAAATCGTATCCATAAAATAGATTTAATTGTTTGTTTAACTTAAATCCAACTATGCCAATTAGTGCATCTTTTGAATTTGTATTGTAGCCTCTAAATCCAACACCTAAATAAATGTTCTCTAAATACTGTGCCATTATGTATAAATCGGCTTGCGTTTCCGTCGCGTCGGTGCGCAGAGAAATAAATGGTTGCAAAATAATATCGCTGAAATGAAATCCTTCATACCCTAAAAAAGCATTGTAATGTCGTTTCAAACTTAATTTACTCGCATTCTGACCCGAAAGCGTCACACTCGGCTCATTTATATTCGATGCCGATATGCCACCTTCAAACGCACTGTTTTTAAAATAAGCACTCACACCAACCGACACAGTAGAACCTTGCGAACTCGCCGCGTTTAAAATATTATCTTTATGGTCAATCACGTTCCCTTTATAATCCCCATCGGGTGTGCGCAATTGCGCGCCATCTAATGCGCCTTGAATGAATCCGCCGTTAACACCCAACGAAAATATATTCTCACCAAAAGTAAAAATTTTATTGAAACCCAATTGTGCGCGCAATCCAGTGCTTGCGCCAATGTTTTCATTCTCGAATAAAAAACCTACGCCGCTTTTAATAATACCAATCGGAAATGAAAAATTGACTTGTTGCGTCGTCGGATTACCCGCTAAACCTACCCACTGCGAACGATACGTCAGAAATGCGTCTAAATTATTTGAAACGCCAGCGACAGCAGAGTTAATGGCGTATTTATTTTCAGCAACAAGGCTATACTGCGCGAGTTGTTGCGCCGAAATGAAAATCGGCAACGCAGCAAACATTGAAATGAATGCTGTTAATATTAAATAATATTTTGGGAGATATTTTTTCAAACTATAATTGTTCTTTTAAATAATATCGTTTAAAAGATTCAAAAATCAGAAATTATAAAACTGAAAACTTGAATCAATTCTTATAAATCATCGCCATCGCCTCTTCAACAGAGTGTACTGGTTTCTGGCAAACGTAATCTGAACACACGAAAATACAGCATTTTTCGGAATCTACAAACTCTAACGCATTTTGATTGAGCAAAGGATAATTTTTGTCAACCGTTTCGCTCGCCATAATGATACAATTCGGTGTTTGGGCGTAATAAATTTTCTGCGCTAACGCTTTCGCGCCTCGACCAATCACCGCTACTTCTGTTATGCCTTCAACACAACTCTGATACGCGCTTAACCATCTGCCAAAACCATTCGGATAGCGTTCAACTTCTGGTAAAATTTGTGAAATCATTTTGTGCGCCATATCGCGGTAATTTAAATCGGCTGTAATGATACTCAGTTTTAATAGATTTTGCGCCATCGTTGAATTCCCAGAAGGCGTAGCATTATCGTAATAATCTTTTTGACGCGAAATTAAATCTGTTTGGTTGGCTTCGGAATAATAAAAAGCGCCACTCGCTTCATCCCAAAAATTTTGGATGCTATACTTCAACCAGTGGTGCGCTTCTATTAAATATTCTGTGTCAAATTCGAGATAATACGCTTCAATCAGTGCTGCAATGTATTCTGCATAATCATCCAAAAAAGCAGCGTAACGTTGTTCG
>JAYVVO010000123.1:0-5902 GCA_043786955.1 Saprospiraceae bacterium | reverse complement strand
CGACCTAAAACTATAATTTCCGACAGTTTTGTGAGGCTCAATGCCGAACAAAACTGAATAATAAAAGTGATCATTATATAATGCAGCCTACTTAAAATCTTTAAAAATTTAAAAATAAATAACACCAATTAGGTTTTTGACGCGCTATTATTGTAGCCTACACAAAAACTAATCAATAAATAATCTGCTGTGATGGTTTACTTTTTTCAATAATTTTTTTGACTACAACAACAGTAGATTCGACTACATCACCTTTTATATACGCCTATACCTTTGCACTATAATTAAAACACAAAAATTATGAAAATTGTAGTAACAGGTTCTTTAGGGAACATCAGTAAGCCACTCACAATTGAATTGGTAAAAAAAGGTCATCAGGTTACAGTCATCAGCACAAAACCTGAAAAACAAAAAGAAATTGAAGCATTGGGTGCAACGGCTGCCATTGGTTCAATAGACGATGTCAATTTTCTGACAGCTACTTTTAAAGGTGCCGATGCTGCGTATTGTATGTTACCTCCATTTAATTTTTTTAATCCTGAAATTGACTTAGGGGCGCATATTCGATAAACTGCTACCAACTATACACAAGCCATTGAGCAATCTGGTGTAAAACGGGTCGTTCATTTAAGTAGTATTTGTGCACACACTGATACAGGAAATGGAATTCTTTTTCTGCATAATATCGCAGAAAATGTTCTCCGAGAATTGCCATCAGAAGTATCTATTACGCACATGCGCCCAACTGCTTTTTACTATAATTTAAATAATTTTATCCCAACCATAAAAAGCATGGGTAGTATAATTTCCAACTATGGTGGTGAGGATGTTATCTCTTGGGTTTCGCCATTCGATATTGCTTCAGCTGTTGCAGAAGAAATCACAGCACCATTTAACGGAAGGCGTGTGCGCTATGTATCGAGTGAAGAAATTAGTTGCAACGAAATTGCGCACATTTTAGGCGCAGCCATTGGTAAACCTGATTTGAAATGGATAACTGTTTCTGATGAACAAATTTAAGTGGTTTAAAATCGGCTGGTTGGCCCTTACCTGTTGCTACTGGATTTGTTGAAATGAATGCGAGAATGCACAGTGGTAAATTATTCAAAGATTATTACCGATTGAGACCTGCATCATTAGGAAAAACTAAAATGATGGATTATGGCAAAGATTTTGCTGCCGCATAAAATCAATAAATTTATTCACCAATTAAAAATAAGAAAATGACTGCGCACGATTATCATTTCAGTATTTCAGCAAAAATTTCACCAAAAGAAGCCATTAAAGACATTAACGCTGTTTCTCAATGGTGGGTAAAAAAATACTGACGGCAGTGCCGAAAATTTAACCGACATTTTTACTGTGCATTTTGGAGGAGAAGGGTTTGTTACATTCAAGGTTATTGAAATTGTGGCGGACAAAAAATTAGTATGGCACGTTTCTGACTGTAATTTACCTTGGCTAATTGACAAAAAAGAATAGAATAATACGAAAGTGGTTTGGGAAATTTCACCAGAATAGGATTCCACACAAATTAAATTTACGCACGCAGGTTTAGTTCCAGAGGTAGAATGTTATGAAATGTGTGTAAAAGGTTGGGATCAATACGTTAAAGGTAGTTTATTGAAATTAATAACGGAAGGCAAGGGACTTCCAAACTAATAAATATTAGCAGAAGCAAAATTTTTGTAAGTATTTACCTGAAGCTAAATTAAAAGTTTTTGAAACGCGGATTTTACTGAAAACACAGATTTACGCAGATTTCTCAAAAAATCTGTGTAAATTAGTAAAGACACGTTTTAATCCGCGTTTCAATTTATAAACACTTTAGATTATTGCGGTTTCGGTTTTTTTGCATCCCAAAGTGTAAACACGCGTGAAACGTTGAAACCAAAACGAATAGATTGTGGTGCGCCAAAATCCTTAGGCGTTTCGGTTACAAAAGCATATTCCGACATAGAAGGCGAATTGGTGAAATGCAATTGAAATACGTGTCCACCTGTTTCGATGTCGAGACCGACAGAAGCAGAGTTGTGAAATTGCGCATCAATCTGACCAGGAAAAACATAAACGTATTCACCTGTGAGTGCAAGTCGTTTAGAAAGTTTTATTCGCCCACCTGCACCGAGCGCAAAAACATTATTATTTTCTGAACCCACCGTTACTAAATTGCGATGAATGTAAGTTGGCACAAGTTCTAACGTAAATCTTTCATCAAATTTTCTACCCAGAATAAACTGGTATGTATAATACAAACGGTTAGTTAAGGAGTTGACTATCGTGGGATCGAAAAATTTTTCCGTTCTGACAGCTATGCTTGCTAAAAATATGGCAGTTATCGGCATCGTGACTTTACCACTGCTTTGACGCAAAAATTTAAAAGTTCCAAAAGCGTCGTATGCTTTATCAATTGAGTTGCGATTGATACCGACGGAAAGATTATCGCTTACGCCGTAATCTATTCCGATGCGTTGTTGCGCATTATCCAAACCAAATAAATCGTAAGCACCGTTATCTATATAATTAAATCTGTGCGAAATTTTTACATCCATCACACCTGGTGCCGTAATCTCTAATGAGTGTAAATTAATGACGCGATCTGTTTTGAAGCTGTAAGTGGCGTAAATTGTTTCATCCCCAGAATTATCTAAACCATCGAGCAAACTCCCCGACGTTTTTTGTGCTAAAACAATTTGTGTGCAACTCGTCGCGATAACTATTGCACAGAAAAAAATATTCCTAACTGTCATAAATGAGTGATTTTAAATTTAGTTACAAAGATACAAACAAGTTAAAACGCAAAAACGTGTGTCTTTGTTAAAAACAAATTTCAAAACGAAAATGAAAACGAAAATGAAAACGAAAATGAAAATCAAAACGAAAATTAAATTCTCAAAAAACTGGTAATACCCCAGACGTTCAAGTCTCCTTCGCAACAAGTCTCCAAAAAAATCACAAAAAATGCACACACTTCATTCTGTCTTCGCTTGTTAAAGTCTTGTTTATGTACATACTCTTTGAGAGCGGTGACTTGCCGGAGCGTTCGTTTTTTCATTCACACTCTGTGACAGCGAGTAAAAAATAAAATTAAAATCTTTTGAAACACTCAAGCGAACATAATCTACTGTTATACACTTGCAAAGCCTGTATAAGCTCTCACAGAAGGTGCTAAAAAACCAATGACTATATCTGATTTTGGAATTCCATTTTGAATAAGATCATCTGTGAGTAATAAATCGGTATTATTAACTAAAATCCAAATTTTAGCATCTTCTTTAATATGCAAATGAAAAACAACTTTATAATAAAATCTGTCCTCTAAGAAACCTGTCCTCACAACTTGATAGTGATGGCGCACTTCATCAGTAATAAGTTCATAAGTTGCGTCAGTTGTATTTGTGCGACGTGCAACAAAATCGGAAAGCCAAGCTACTACTATTTTGCTGTACAATTTTATATTTCTGTTTGTTCTAACCATTCTACGATAGATGAATTTTGTGAATTAAAGACGACGATATTTATTTTGTACTTCAGTATTACGAGTTGAGTTGCAGGTTGTTGAAAAAAATCTTGAAATACATTTGATGGAACTGCCAGAAATAATATTCTGTCAGGTTCTTGTATTTCCATAAACGTTAAATAGTTTAAGTACTGTCCAAGGACACTGTGAAATTCGTAAGCGATTGATGGAGCAAGAAAACTCTTTACTTCAACAGCAATTTTTTTATTATTTTTTTCAGCAGCAAAAAATCTTTCAGCAGCAAGGTCAATTTCATAATCACGTCCTAAAACTTTTATAGAATATGGATCACTCGTTATTAACCAACCGTCAGTTATCAGTGCATCTTTAACAGTTTTATGATAAAAATCTTTTGCCATGAATAAATTAAAACTAAATTTAGTTCAAAAATAGTCGTTTTTTAAATAATGATTGGAAAAAAATTATTCTATTGGATTTTCGGGATGTTTGGTTAAATGTTCTAAACGTTCTTTCTGCCCGAGCTTACAAATTGCAATTTGCACTTTGCCATATTCCTTTTCCCTTATTCCTTAAAGTATCGTATCTTGTACAAAAGGCAATTGGTTCGGATAATCGGTTGTGAAATGCAAACCGCGCGATTCTTTTCGCAGCGAAGCTGAACGAGCAATCAAATAACCCATCGTAATCAAGTTGCGCATTTCGCACAGTTGTGGCGATAGGGTAGTGGTGTTGTACAATTCTTCGGTCTCGCGATAGAGAATGAATAATCTATCGAGCGCACGTTTCAATCGAATGTTTGAGCGCACAATACCGACGTAGTAACTCATGATGTCTTTGAGTTCTTTCGTCGTTTGGGTTATCAAAATCATTTCTTGTGGTTGCATCGTTCCGTCTGCATTCCAATTGGGAATTTCTTTTTTGAATTCGAGATTGCCGATGATATTCAAAGTTTCTTCGGCAATATGGTGCGCAAAAACCAACGCTTCCAATAGCGAGTTAGAGGCTAATCGGTTTGCGCCGTGCAAACCTGTGCAACTACATTCGCCACAGGCAAAAATATTTTTTATACTCGTTCTGCCTTTTGCATCCGCCATAATTCCGCCACACATATAATGACACGCAGGAACAACAGGAATCATGTCGTGCATCGGATCAATGCCGAGACTCACGCATTTATCGTAAATGGTTGGGAAGTGGGCATAAAATTTTTCTTTATCAATGTGTCGGCAATCGAGATACATACATTCCGAGCCATACACTTTCATTTCGTTATCAATAGCGCGCGCCACAATATCGCGCGGTGCGAGCGACAAACGCGGATCATACTTTTGCATAAACTCTTCGCCTTCAGGCGTTCGGAGTATGGCGCCGAATCCGCGAACGGCTTCACTGATCAGAAAGTTAGGATTTTCACCACTGGGATTATATAATGCCGTTGGATGAAATTGTACAAACTCCATATCTTCTACGCGTCCCTTCGCGCGATAAAACATTGCGATACCATCGCCTGTGGCAATAACTGGATTGGTTGTGTTTTTATAAACTTGACCAATACCACCTGTTGCCATCAAAGTTGTTTTTGCCACGAACGTTTCAATTTTACCCGTCATTTTGTTGAGCGCGTAGCAACCGTAACACGTGATGTCAGGCGTTGAACGATTAATGACGTGACCAAGGTGATGTTGTGTAATTATATCCACGGCGTAATAATGCTCGTGAATAATAATATTCGGATGGTGTTTCATTTCGCTCACTAATGCGCGTTGAATTTCCCAACCCGTTAAATCTTTATAGTGTAAAATTCTGTTTTCAGTGTGTCCTCCTTCGCGACCTAAATCGTAATTGTGTGACGTTCCGACTTTATCAAATCGCGTTCCCCAATCAATAATTTCGCGTACGCGTTCAGGTCCTTCTGTCACAACAATTTCCACAATATCTTTATGACACAAACCTGCACCCGCATCTAATGTATCAGCGACGTGTTTTTCAAAACTATCAATACTGTAATCCCAAACAGCTGCGACGCCACCTTGTGCGTAGCGCGTGTTCGATTCGTTCTCTACCGTTTTTGTGAGTACAGTAATTTGTAAATCGGGGCGTTTGCGCGCGACTTTAATGGCGTAACTTAATCCTGCGATGCCGCCGCCAATAACTAAAATATCAGTTTCCATAAAAATAGTTGTTCGTTGTTCGTTGATAGTTAATCGTTATTAATTGTTCTTTTGCAAGTGCCGAACAACGAAACAACTATCATCGAACAATTAAATTAATCAACCCATTAATCAATCGCGGTTCAAAAAACGTAGATTTAGGTGGTAAAATTCCGTTCGAATCAGCTACCGTTTTAAAATTGCTGAATGAAATAGGATACATCAAAAATAAAACGCTATTTTTTGGGCATTGTTTAATTATTTCTTCGAG
>JAYVVO010000122.1:0-5907 GCA_043786955.1 Saprospiraceae bacterium | reverse complement strand
GTTTTATTATTAGCCTTTGTCGAAAAAATGATACAGACCGTGCGCCTAAGTTTTACAAGGTGCTGAAAAATTTAAATGCTAAAGGAATTATGGGCGACTTGGATGACGGAGCTGAACAAACGCCTTTGCCTGAAAAAGAAGTGGAAAAAGCTATTTTAGATTTATTGCCACAAAATCATTTTGATTTAATTATTACTCACAATCCAAAAGGTGAATACACCAAGCACCTTCGACACGAAGAAATAAGTAAAGCTGTAATTATGCTTTGGAACAAGGGTACAATAATATCTAAAGAACTTTGGACTTTTGCGTACGAAGACGGAAACAAAGCCTATTTCCCAAAGGCAATTAAGGACGCATCTTTTTATGAAATTCTAGATCAAAAAATTTGGCTTGAAAAATACAGATTAATAACTCAAACTTATGGATTCGATACGCATAGTTGGGAAGCGCAAACAACACCTAAAGAAGAAGCATTTAATCAAATTTAGTTGTTCGCTGATAGTTGTTCGTTGTTCGATTGCGAGCACTCCCAAACTATCAACGAACAACTATCAACGAACAACGAACAACTAAATCATGAAAGTATTGGTACTTTACGATTATCCGCCTTCTCCTGGGGGATTGGCAACACAAGGCGACCTACTTTATAAAGGTCTGCTTGAATTAGGCGTTGATGCTCACGCTGTTCATTTTGAATCGGCACAAGAAAAAGAATGGTATTATCGTTGGTTTGAGCCGGATGTTGTAGTCGGAGTTGGTTATTGGGGTCACACGCCGCAATTGGTTTTGCATCCGCAACGATACGGCGTTCAGCCTGTACCTTGGTTGGTTGCTGATGGCTATATTGCTAATTATCAAGAAGTTTTAAACGCACTGCCACTGATATTAGTCACATCGCATTGGGTGAAAGAGATGTATGTCAGAGACGGTATTGATGGCGATAAAATAGAAGTATTGCCCGTTGGTTGTGATACCGATCGCTTTAAGCCTTACGAAAAAAACGATCCAAAAATATTAGCTGTGCGCGAATCATTAGGTATTTCAGCCGACCAATTAATGATTTTAACTGTTGGTGGAGATGCTGCATCGAAAGGCGCTCAAGAGGTTATGCAAGCATTGGCGATTATTGATACCAAAGCACCTGATTGGAAATATGTTTGTAAAGTGTGGCCGCAACCGCGAACACAATCGCAAAACGTTGAAGATTTAAGAATGGCATCTGACTTGGGTATTGAAAAAAATGTGACTTATGCCACCAATACCATTTCTCGAAATTTTATGCCGTATTTAATTGCCGCCTGCGATATTTATGCAGCGCCATCTCGACTTGAAGGTTTTGGAATGCCGCAAGTAGAAGCGGGTGCGTGCGGAAAACCTGTCATCGGCATTAAAGCAATGGGTATGTTAGATACTTTAATTGATGGTGAAACAGCTTTTTTAGCGAATATCGCTCAAAAAATTGTTGTAAATGAAGTTACATTAGGTGGTGAATCGGGATTTGAAGATAATTATAAAATAAAGTTTAAAGAACCTCGAACGGTTGATTATCGTGCCAATGTTCAAGATATTGCTTCGGGTTTATTGACGCTTATGAACGATGCATCATTACGCGAAAAAATGGGACAAGCTGGCAGAAAACGCGTTGTCGCTAATTTCGATTATAGAATTGTAGCAAAAAAATTTGTAGAAATAATGACCGATAAATTCGGTCTTCGTTGATAGTTGTTCGTTGTTCTTTTACAAATACTTTACGACGAACAACGAACAACTATCAACGAACAACCATCAACGAATATGATAAACTCTCTGCATCAAGAAGAAATAAATAAAGCAAAAAAAGCAGCTCTTGAAGTGTTGTTGCACAATATGCACGGGCCTTTTCATGGGCTACCGAGAACAGCAGGTTGGGGTTATCCAGAACCTTACACGCGTGATTTAATGATTTCAATTCTTGGCATTGCTGTTTCAGGGAATTCAGAATTATTAAAAAGTATGCGCAAAGTTTTAGAAACGCTGGCAAAAAACCAAACTGAGAGAGGGCATATTACATCTTTGGTACACGATAAAGATGATCGCGGATCGAGTGATACGACGCCCTTATTTTTATGGGGAGTGGGTGTTTATAGAAAAGTAAACTATGAACCTGATTTTTTAAAAGAAGCCGTCGAAAAATCACTCCTTTGGATGGAATATCAAAGCCCATCCGATAGGTATTTAGTAGCGCAGCAACCGACGAGCGATTGGCGCGATGAGCAATGGGTGACAGGTTATGGTTTATTTGTAAATACTTTGGTGTATAGCTATCTTAAAATTTTGAATCAAGATGAAAGAGCCAAAAAAATAAAACAAGAAATGAGCCGGTTTACTATTACTGGTGGCATAATTCACAATCACGTACATGAAGGTTTGGTCGTAAAACATAAACCTTATTATGCTTTTTGGTCGTATAAAATTCATAGTAGCGAACGATTTGATTTATTAGGAAACAGCATTGCTATTTTATCGGGCATTGCTTCGCCTTCTCGCGCTGACGAAATGGTTTCTTGGATTGAGGCAGAGTGTGATGCTATGAAAAATAAAGGAGAATTAGCACTCGATTTGCCGCCTAATTTTTTCCCATTTACGAATCCTGAAGATCCCGATTGGCACCCACGGTATGCTATTTTTAATAATCCAGGCGAATATCACAATGGCGGTATTTGGCCCTTCATTGCAGGTTTTTATGTTGCGGCTTTGGTAGCAGCGAAAAGATTTGCATTAGCAGAAGAAAAATTAGTAGCACTTACGGCGTGCGTTAAAAAAACAAATTTACATGAGCTATCAGCCGTCAGCAATCAGCTTTCAGCCGCGAGCAATCAGCCGCTCGAAAAGCTGATAGCTGATAACTCAAAGCTGATAGCTCAAAGCTCATTTGGTTTTAATGAATGGATAAAAGCACAAGATGGCGAACCGAAAGGGCAAAATTGGCAAACTTGGAGCGCATCAATGTATTTATACGCTGCTAAATGTGTAGAAGAAAAAAGAACCCCTTTTTTTGATGAAATGCGAAGCAGTAAATGATGTAAGAGATTACTTAAATTGTATAACATATTAAGTCATGTAGTTCTTAATTTTGTATGAAATTAAAAGAATCATGACACACGAATTTTTTGCTTTCGTTTATGCTATACTCAGTGTAATATTTTATATCGCTTGGTTAGGTATACTTTTCTGGTTTTTCGGAATGAATAAAACAAAAGTTAAAGTTAAAGTTAAAAACTAATAAACTAAATTTAATAAACATGAAAAAGATAGATCGTAAGGTGTTAGAGCAAAAAATTTATGTCGCTATTGAAAAAGTATTGACCGTGAATAAAGCTGTTTTTAAAAATAAAACAGAGGACTCCATTCATAAGTCTATAAAAAAAATTGCTAAAAAAGTAGATTTAAAAGAGGTTGTAAGTAAAACCAAACACAAAAAAATATCCAAATTATTGGCAACGCAATTGGATGGATTTGAAATGGCTAAGTAATAAGCAGAGGTTTTTTAGAAACATTGCACGTTTAAATTTTTACTAAAACACAACCGTTTTATTGCCATTTAAAATAATCCGCTGCTCTAAATGCCATTTCACAGCTTTAAATAAAACGCGCGCTTCAATATCTTGACCCATGAGGCGTAAATCATCGGATTTTTGTTTGTGGTCAACGCGTATAACTTCTTGCTCAATAATTGGTCCTTCGTCTAAATCAGATGTGACGTAATGTGCCGTTGCACCGATAAGTTTTACGCCGTGATCGTACGCTTGTTGGTAAGGATTAGCACCTTTAAAACCTGGCAAAAAAGAATGGTGAATGTTTATTGCTCTGCCATCTAAACTGTGCGACATTTCGCTAGAAAGAATTTGCATATAACGCGCGAGTATCAAGAGTTTACAGCCGGTTTCGTTGAAAATTGCTAACATTTTTTGTTCTTGCTCTGGTTTTTTTTCAGAAGCATTGATAGGGTAGTGGTAAAACTTTTTTCCAAATTTATCTGCGTAAGGTTTTAAAACAGCATGATTAGAAACAATACCGACAATGTTAGCGTTGAGTGAGCCAATTTCATTTTTATGCAACAAATCTATCAAACAGTGGCTAGCTTTGGAAACAGCGATTAAAACATTGGTTCGTAAGGCAGTATCGTGCACCAAAAAATTCATTTTAAACCTATCTGCGATAAATTTAAATCCTGCACTGATTTCAGGCTGAGATTGTTGGCAAGTAAACTCAGCGCGCATGAAAAAATTTTGCGTAATTGGATCGCCATATTGTGATGATTCGAGTACAAATCCACCCGTATTATACAAGAAAGTTGAAACCGTTGAAACAATACCCGCAATGTCTTTGCAAGATAGGGTTAGAATGTATCGTTTCTTATCCATAATAGTTAATAGTTGTTCGTTGATAGTTGTTAGTCGTCGAGTGTGTCACAAACGAACAACTATCAACGAACAACTAAATTAATATTCCACGCTCAACCAACTCACGCGTTTGGCGAAATCTAAATCATTTTTTTGAATGGCTTGCTGCGCTAAGAGTTGTAAATTGCGTTGCGCATCACCCATAATAGTTGCTTTTTGAATACGCTTATCTTTTTTGATAGTTGCAATTTCTAAATCTGTTGGTGCTTCAACGAGCGAAGCCAATTGCGCAATTTCGTTACCCGTAAAAACGCGACTACTGCGAATTGCAGTAGGCAAATTATCGTAGCCAATCACTAAAGTGCGTTCGTTGCGCTCAATTTCAAATAGCGATTCACCTGATGCACGCGTGTACCAAGCGCGACCTAATCTTCCGACCAAATCTATTTTCTGTGGATCAATCAATTTATTGGCATCTAAAATCTTATCATCAATGTGCATCAGTACCACGCGACAAAATACCACGTGTGCCGAAATTTTTTCGCCACCAATCGGAATAATTTGTTCTACCACGCACTCCATTTGCACTGGTGATTCAGCGACCCGAAAAGGTTTTACGCGTTCCGATGCGAGCGGCGTAAATCCGCCTTTTTCAAATTCACTCACACCTGATGGAAAATTCACGCTCGTAATCGCCATCTGATTAACGATATTGTGCGACACCATGTTGATCACACATTCTTTCAAATTCAGAATATTACTGTATGTATCTTTCGTGGTGTTATCGCGCAAGCGCACTGATGTTGAAAAAATAACCGTCGGCGGTGCTGCGGCAACGGCATTAAAAAAACTATACGGTGCTAAATTGCTATTGCCGTCGCTGTCTATAGTGCTAACAAAAGCAATCGGTCGCGGCGCAACTGCAGATGCGAGCATAGTGTAACATTCTAAAGCGGTGGCTGTGTTCGGATCTAATGTCATTGTCTGAAGTTCTGTTACGTATCTAAAGTCGGAAACTTGTTTTTTGTTTTGTAAAGTTATATTTTTATAATCGCACTTCAATAATTTTACTCGTATCAATACCTAAAATGTCAATCACTTTCACCATCACTTTGTAAACGTCCGATGTGCTGTAAGTGTGCGCCACACTTTTAAATTCAATGTTTGTATTTTTCTTCGTTTTGAAACTTTGCCATTCGTTCTCGAATAAATAATTCCCTGTCCATTGTTCTTCAACGATGCCATCGGCATTTTGAATTTTGATGATTTCTTTTCTATCCTCGTAATTAAAATCTATTGCCCAATAGTCTATCCAATCGAACCAATTTTCGGTTAAGATGGTGCGCAGCATAATGCCGTTTTCGTCGCGCTCCATTTTAATAATTTGTCCGTCTTTAATAATCACTTTACTGCTTTTGGCTTTTAGGTTTTGTTCAACCGTTACAATATCATCTTGTGTATAGTGCGTAACAAAATCAGTGAGTTCAATTTTTACTTTTAAACCATTAACGTGTGCTTCGGC
>JAYVVO010000121.1:0-5911 GCA_043786955.1 Saprospiraceae bacterium | reverse complement strand
CCTTTTTTAGCAGCAGGTATTTTATCGCCGTATTCTTTCAATTGCTTTTCGGTTTGAAAAATTAAACCGTCTGCTTGATTGACTTTTTCGGCGCGTTCGCGTGCTTTTCTGTCGCTATCAGCATTCGCCGTTGCGTCATTTTTCATCTTTTCGATTTCTTCTTTCGACAGACCTGTACCTGCTTCGATACGCACCGTTTGTTTTTTACCTGTGCCTTTATCTTGCGCCGATACACTGATGATACCGTTTGAGTCAATATCGAAAGTGACTTCAATTTGCGGAACACCACGCGGTGCTGGCGGAATATCGCCGAGAATGAATCTACCAATCGGGCGATTATCGCGCGCCATCGGGCGTTCACCTTGCAATACGCTCACTTCAACACTCGGTTGATTATCGCTCGCTGTGGAGTAAACTTTCGATTTTTTTGAAGGAATCGTCGTATTGCTTTCAATCACTACATCGTACATCCCACCCATAACTTCAATACCGAGTGAAAGCGGCGTAACATCTAAAAGTAAAACATCTTTCACATCACCTGTCAATACACCACCTTGAATAGCTGCACCGAGTGCAACAACTTCATCAGGATTTACTGTGCGGTTTGGTTTTTTACCAAAAAATTGCTCAACAACTTCTTGGATTTTAGGAATACGCGTTGAACCACCGACTAAAATAACTTCGTCAATATCGGCAGCCGTTAAACGCGCATCTTTCAATGCTTGGCGGCAAGGCTCTAACGTGCGTTGCACCAAACTATCTGCTAACATTTCAAATTTAGAACGCGTTAATTTTATCACTAAGTGTTTCGGCACGCCATCAACCGCAGTTACAAACGGCAAGTTAATTTCTGTTTCAGCCGAACTTGAAAGTTCAATTTTTGCTTTTTCTGCCGCATCTTTCAGGCGTTGTAACGCCATCGGATCTTTGCGCAAATCAATATTCTCTTGTTGTTTGAACGCATCGGCTAACCAGTTAATAATAACTTGGTCGAAATCGTCACCACCTAAGTGCGTATCACCGTTTGTTGATTTTACTTCAAATACGCCACCGCCGAGCTCAAGAACAGAAATATCAAAAGTACCACCACCAAGGTCGTACACAGCGATTTTCATATCGCGATTGCGTTTGTCTAAACCATACGCTAAAGCTGCAGCCGTAGGTTCGTTTATAATTCTACGCACGTTTAAGCCTGCAATTTCACCTGCTTCTTTCGTTGCTTGGCGTTGCGAGTCATTAAAATAAGCTGGCACCGTAATGACTGCGTCTGTTACACCTTGACCGAGAAAATCCTCAGAAATTTTCTTCATTTTTTGAAGAATCATTGCAGAGATTTCTTGTGGTGTGTACATTCTGCCATCAATGTCAACGCGTACTGTATCATTATCGCCGCGCTCCACTTTATACGCTGCTTTTTCAACTTCGTGCGTTTTTTGTGCCTCTGAGTAACGCTGACCCATAAAGCGTTTAATTGAAGCCACCGTTTTTGTGGGATTTGTAATAGCCTGACGTTTAGCAGGATCACCGACTTTTCTGTCGCCATTAGCAACAAATGCTACAACCGACGGCGTGGTGCGTCTGCCTTCGTCGTTAGCAATTACAACAGGTTCAGCACCTTCCATAACTGCCACGCAAGAGTTGGTTGTTCCTAAATCAATTCCAATAATTTTTGCCATGTTGTATTTTAATCTAATTTTTGATTATTCAGTTTAAATTTCAATCTTATCAATCAAAGTATGTACCATGCGGTTTTTTATGACAAAATGAAAGGGTTTATGTGGAAATGGCGTTTTTCGGAGTTCTTTTTGTCAAATGAATGAGTTCAGAGGCTGACGAATTGGCAGGAAGTTAATTTTTAATTCTCTATTATGAATCTTGCTGGTATCTTAGTAGGGTATTAACTGAGGCTAGTAAGAGAAATGCAGCGCACCTTAAGTAACATCATTTAATACCAGTTACGCTATTTTATTAACTCAAATTTTATAAAATGATAAAAAATTTGTAATTTTGACTTTCAAAATGCGTAGCTTAATAAGAAAAAATGCCTTCTCGATGATTAAAGAAATTAAGATTACAAATTTTTACGGATTTCAAGAATCAACGGTTGTTCTTCAACCTGATACGAATATTCTTATTGGGATAAATGGTTCGGGCAAATCTAATTTCTTAAAAGCTATTAAGTTTTTGAAAGAAGGGGTATCAGGTGTTGGGCTACAAAAGCACATACTCGAAAATTTAGGAGGGTTCGATAACATTTTTTTTAAGGGATACTTAGAAGGGTCAAAATCTATATCATTAGAATTTATTTTGGACGCACATCAAATTTCCCAAAATAGGAATGGGTTTAGATTTACTGATGATATAAGTTATAAAATTACCTTAATAAGATCCCTCAGTACACAAAATTTTTACCTCATAGAAAAAATTACAAACGAAAAAGGTTTTCTTTATCTTGATTTTAATAATGGGAATGGAAAGCTTACTGAAAAAACTGAGGGCGGATTAAATAATAAAACTAACTTAAAAAACTACAGTGATTTCAATCCACGAGAACTCGTCTTAAGAGGTATTAGTGAAACTGAAAATGACCGATATTTTGCTTTGACAACAATCAAAAAAGCAATAATGAATATTGTGGTTTACGATTATTTTGATACTACTCCCAAAAGTTTAATTCGTAAACCAATGCTTCCAACTTCTGAAGAGAGATTATCTCCTGACGGTACAAATCTTCCACAAATTCTAAACACTATTAAAATAAATCATAAACAAGAATATCGGAAAATTACTGAATCACTGTCTGAGGTTAACCCAAATTTTTCAGGGTTTGATTTCAACCTTATTGGAGGTAATATTGAATTAATGTTAGATGAGAAAAACCTGAACAGTGCTGTCCACGTTTCGAATATTTCCGACGGAACTTTGCGATATTTATGTTTGTTAGCTATTTTATTTAATCCAGAAAGAGGTAGTTTAATTTGTATTGATGAACCAGAAGTTGGATTGCATCCTGATATGATATTTAACATTTCAAAAGCGATTAAATATGCTTCAGAAAATTCCCAAATTATTGTGTCAACGCATTCTGAAAATTTGTTGAATTATTTTGAAATTGAAAACGTGCTCGTTTTTGAAAAAGACGATAACAATGCAACACAAATAAATAGTTACACAAGAAACCAATTTGAAGGATGGTATGATAAATTTGCAGTAGGTCAAATGTGGCAAAAGGGTGACTTAGGAGGGAAGCGTTATGGCAACTAAAACATTTTTGTTTATTGAAGGTGAATCTAATTCTCCAAATGGTGATTTACTTTTTGGCTATAAAAAACTACTTGAGCAAAAATTAAAAGGCAAAATGCCTCGAATTATTCTTGGCGATGGGAAAAAACAAACCATTGATAAGTTTCTCAATAACCGTTTTGGCGCAGATAAGAATTTACTTTTAATTGATTTGGATGCCAATGAAATTGAAAAAGAAAACGATTTAAAAGAAAATAATCTTAATTCTAAGTCCGATTTTGTGTTTTTTATGATTCATGAAATGGAAGCTTGGTTTTTATCACAACCTGAAATTTTAGATGGGTTTTATGGTGTTGACAGCAATAAGAAAAAAGTTTCTGATAAAATTCCAAAGAAAAAAGTTAGCGACATTCCTAATCCCGATGAATTTTTACAAAACCTTACAAAAAATTCCACACGCGGCACTTACCACAAAATAAAACACGCCGTTGAGCTCTTAATACTGTTAGATGCTCCAAAACTTGAACAAGATTTTATTGATTTTAAAAGACTAATAGAAAGTTTGCAATAGCTTTAAGGCTCCAATAAAGTCTTTTCACAATTTTCCAACAACAACTTGCAAAATAAATAATTAATACTTACTTTTGCGCCGCTTTAAGAAGAATTGTTACCTCTTTGAAGAGCGAGATTGTTCGTTTCTGTTTTCTCGAATTCTTTTTGAATTTGCTTCCCAAAAGAAAATAGGTTCGGAATCACATTTATAAAACGTCGTTTGCATGGCAAAGGAAGTCGAATTTAACATTAAATTGCAAGTAAAAGGCGGCGCAGCTAATCCTGCACCACCAATTGGTCCTGCATTAGGTTCTAAGGGTGTTAACATCATGGAATTTTGCAAGCGTTTCAACGCGAGCACGCAAGATCAAGCGGGAAAAGTTTTACCTGTTATTATTTCGGTGTATAAAGATAAGTCGTTCGACTTTGTTATTAAAACACCACCTGCTGCGATGCAACTTTTAGAAGCATCGAAAACAAAAGCAGGCTCTGCTGAACCGAACCGTAAAAAAGTTGGTAAAGTAACTTGGGATCAAGTCCGTGCGATTGCTGAAAACAAAATGCCCGATTTAAATTGCTTCACTGTTGAATCTGCTATGAAAATGGTGGCTGGAACAGCGCGCAGTTTGGGTATTACCGTTGAAGGTACTGCACCTTGGGCGCAAGCTTAGTTGACAGTTGTTGGTTGTCAGTTGACAGTCGTTAACTACAAACAATCAACTATTTTATCACAAGGGAGTCTATTCACTTAGACGTTATTACCTTAAATTTTTATTTTATGCCAGTCAAAGTTTCAAAAAGGCGCGCAGAAGTTGCTAAAAAAGTGGATCCAAAAAAGTATTATACTTTAGCGGAAGCCATGGATTTAGTAAAAGAAGTGAACACCGCCAAATTCGATGCATCTGTTGACGTACACGTCAAACTGGGTATTGATCCTAAAAAAGCAGATCAAGCATTGCGTGGAACTGTTTCCTTGCCACACGGTACAGGTAAAACTAAAAAAGTTTTAGTTTTAAGTACCGCTGACAGAGAAACAGAAGCGCTTGCAGCCGGTGCTGATTATTTCGGTTTAGAAGAATATATCAAAAAATTTCAGGAAGGTTGGCTCGATGTGGACGTTGTGATTGCAACGCCTAACGTTATGGCGCAACTTGGTAAAGTAGCACGTGTTTTAGGACCCCGCGGTTTAATGCCGAATCCGAAAACAGGTACAGTTACTGTGGATATTACTTCCGCTGTGAATGAGGTAAAGAAAGGTAAAATTGCTTTTCGCGCTGATAAAACAGGTGGTATTGTTCATGCTGGGGTTGGTAGAGTATCTTTTACGCCCGAAAAATTGCTCGACAATGCAAACGAACTCATTTCTACACTCGTTAAACTTAAACCATCATCGTCTAAAGGAACGTACGTAATATCTGTAACTGTGGCTTCAACCATGTCGCCAGGTATTAAAGTAGACACTAAAGGTATCAAGGTTTAAGGAGAGACGTAATATATTACGTCTGTACAATAATATTTTAAAAATTATGACGAAAGAACAAAAAGGTGTAGTTCTGGAAGCGTTGAGAGAAAAGATTAAGGCAAGTCCTTTTTTCTATGTTCTCGATCCGACAGCGATGACAGTTAAAGAAACGAACGATTTGCGTCGTCAATGCTTTGCAAAAGGTATTGAAATGCAAGTTGTTAAAAATGCTTTAGCCGTGTCAATCATGCGCGACCTTCCAGCAGAAAAAAACTATGCTCCGTTGTTCGAGGCGTTTAAAGGTCAATCGGCTCTTTTATTCAGCGATACGGCGAATGTGCCGGCGCGCTTGTTGAAAGAACTTTCAGATAAAGGTAAAGACAAACCGAAATTAAAAGGTGCGTATGTTGATTCAGCAGTTTTTTTAGGAGAAGATCAATTGGATATACTCACCAAACTCAAATCGAAAGAAGAGATGTTGGGCGAAGTTATCGGATTGTTGCAATCGCCTGCTAAAAATGTTATCAGCGCGTTACTCAGTAGCGGTCAAAAAATTGCTGGACTTGTTAAAGCACTCGAAGAAAGAGCAGCTTAATTAGTTGATAGTTGTTCGTTGATAGTTGTTCGTTCGCGATTTCACTACAATCAATAACT
>JAYVVO010000120.1:0-5924 GCA_043786955.1 Saprospiraceae bacterium | reverse complement strand
ATGTTTGTTTATATCGTTAAACTAATTGGGCTAAAAAGAAATTTAAAAGACTGCCTTCAACAAAATAATGACTAACCGCCACAATATTTTATTTGCGAGAATCTAATTTGAATGAGTGCAAACATAAAATAATTTGGGCTAAAACAGCAACTCAAATTTAACAATTAAAAAATTAGGAATCCAACATTATAATTATTTACCTTGTCAGCTAATTCGATTAAACCGAAAAAACATACATGAAGAAACAAAAATATACGCACGATTCCGCTTTTAAATCTGTTTTTCAGGACTTGAATGCCGTTAAAGAATTTATAGATAATTTCTTGCCACACGAAATTGCAGTATTAATTAATAAAGATAATTTAACGCCCGATTCGGGAACTTACTTGACTAAATCATTAAGGCAACGCTTTTCGGATTCTGTTTTTGTAACTACAACTAAAAATAAAACAATTGCCTTAGCACTTTTATTTGAACACAAGTATGATAAAAGCGGGATTTTGCCTTTGCAAATTTTTAATTATTATTCTGGTATTTGGGATAGAGATATTAAAAATGGGAAGCCCCTAACTTATATTATCCCAATAGTAATTTACCATGGCGATGAAAAAGAAGATTACAAACCTTTGTATTCATATTTTAAAGTAAAGATTGAAGAGTTTAGACCATTTATACCCGATTTTAAATGTCTCTTTTTGAATCTCAATCAACAAGATGATAAGATATTCCATCATCTAACGAATAATAACGCTTTGAAAGGATTATTTCTAATGTTCAAGTACATAAAAAATACGGGATTATTAATAAAAAATTTTCCAGAAATTATTAAATTTGCTTCCGGAAATCAAAAATTTCGTGTTCAACTCGATCAATTACTATTATATTTGCTAAATAATTCAGAAATTAATTCTGATCAAATAGAAATCATTGCCGATTCACTCGAAGATCAGGAACAAAAAAAAATTATTATGACTGGCGCAAAAACTTTTCGAGAAGTAGCTGAAGAAAAAGGTATCGAAAAAGGTATCGAAAAAGGTATCGAAAAAGGTATTGAAAAAGGTAGAGTTATCTTAGTGCGAAATGCTTGGAAAAAGGGATACTCTAAACATCAAATTGCAGACTTTACAGATCTTCCTTTAAACCGAATAGAAGAACTCATTGCGCAATTTGAGAAGGAAGCTAAAAACGGCTAATAAATTTTTATTCTTTAGGGGATAAATTTGTTGTAATTTCATTACAACAAAAATGGATTCTTATTTTTATTGCAATCGGTTTCTTATAGCTTTATTGTTAAATGGCTTTTAAATTTTAGTTTAAGTAGGTTTAGGCATTATTAAAAAAACGCGACGTGAACATTAAACCACGCCGCGTTTTTATTTTATAGCTAAAATTCTATTTAATTTTTTGAATCAATTTGTGCCGTTTTGAACGAGCCCGACTGAATGAGATCGCGCATAATATTCATTGTTTCGCTGAGTTGAATATCGCGTTTCACATCTTTCAAGAACGCTTTGTTCCGAATGAGTTTAGTTGAATCGTTAGTAGCAGTAATTTTATTCATGTCTTCAGCAATATTATAGTCTATCACAGGATTCGCCGCCATGTTATTTTTACTTGCCATCGTTACAGCATCTGCTTTGGATTTATTTTTATCCATTTTTGTTACCACGTTTGTTGTAGGCACTTCTGAAACTAAAAAATAACTTTCGCGCGATTTATCGTACTTATCGGAAATATCTTTTTGTTTCTTCTCGAAAGCGCGATAGTCCGTTAAATTTAAACTCACTTCCGAAAGGTCGCGTTGTGCTTTGATGCGCTGTGCGTTTTCAGTAATGGCTTTAAATGTTGGATTGGCATCAATGCGCTGTTTGCTATTAGCAACAATTTTCGGTAATACTTTCGATAAATCACCAACGCTTTGCGAATATTTTACGGGACTAATTTGCGTCCAAGCCATCGGATGCTCGTTGTCTTTTTCGCCAACGGGCACAAACATATAATCGTCGGGAATAGTAATATCGGGTGCAACACCCTTTAATTGCGTTGAACCACCGTTTATGCGGAAGAATTTCTGAATGGTTACTTTGAGAGAACCTAAAGGTTTTAAATTATCGTTACCAGAAACCATACGATCAAGTTCGACAAAACGTTGCACCGAACCTTTACCATAAGAGTTTGTTCCGACAATGATAGCGCGACCATAATCCTGCAAAGCAGCAGACATTATTTCAGAAGCCGATGCTGAAAATTCGTTCTGCATAATAATGAAAGGACCGTTATATTGGACGCTTTTATCGTTATCGCTCATGATGTCGGGTTTCTCATAACGATTTTTAACTTGAACAATTGGACCTTCTTCAATAAAAAAGCCAGCCATTTTTACAACATCGCGCAAAGAGCCTCCACCATTGTTTCGCAAATCTAAAATTATTCCTTTCACACCCGATTGTTTGAGTTTCGTCAATTCAACTTCAATGTCTTCAGCACTTTGGTGTCCATCTTCTTTTTCAAAATCGGCGTAAAATTGTGGCAGTTTAATGTAACCAATTTTATCGCTTTTTTCATTGGCCTGCAAAATTAGTGAGTGCGCAAAACCATCGTCAATAATAATTTCTTCGCGAATAATTGGAATAACTTTAATTTTACCGTCAGCTTTCGATTTCACAGTTAAGCGTACTTCTTTACCCAACTCACCGCGAATCATCGAAACTACTTCATCGAGATTCATACCTGAAACATCAACGGGTAATTTATCGCCTTGAGCAACTTTCATCACCAAGTCACCTTCTTTCAATGTACCTTCTTTCCAAGCTGGTCCACCGATAACAATATCGCTTACTTTCGTAAAATCGGTTTCAATATCCGATTGCAAACGCGCACCGATCCCAATTAAACGCCCCGACATTCTTAAATCAAATGCTTGTTTTTCAACAGGCTCGAAGTATTCGGAGTGCGGATCGAAAACGTTAATCATAGAGTTGAAGTAGGTACTCAAACGTGAGCTTCGTTTTACTTTTTTCAAACGCTTAAAATAATCAGCGTAAGCTTTGCTCGATTCTTTAATCGCTTGCGCTTTAAGTTCTTCCTCTGTTTTATTTTTTACGTCTTCTTTTCCTTTTTCTTTATCTTCCAATTTACTAACAACGCGCGTTAAAACATCGTGTTTAATAATTTTATACCACGTATCTTGAAGTGCTGCATCGCTCGCTGCATACGGTTTTTTATCGCCATCAAGATCAAATTTATCGGAAGTGTTGAAATCGAAAGGTTTTGAAAACGCGTCTGTGCAATATGTTTCCGCTTTTGCTACGCCATCGTTTATCAGGCTGTACGATAAATCAAAAAAAGTGAAATCTTGCACTTTAATTTGGTCGTCGAGTTTATCGGCATATACTGCTAATTTATCAATATCCGTTTTGGTTAAAAAACGTCTGCCAGCGTCTAAGCGGTCTAAATAAAGTTTATACACTTTCTGCGAAAAATCATCATTCAATACTTGTGGCTGAAAGTGTAGCTGATTTATAATTTCAGTCATTTTTTTCAGAACCACTGCATCCCGCTCCGATGCAGGAATAGGTTTTGGGCAAAAAGCCGCAATTGTAGCACTCGCTGCAACAACCGTAATCAAAAAAGCATTCCTCAATTTCATGCGTCTCCAAAATTTATTAATGAAAAAATACATAGTTTGTAACAGGGTAAATATTTGTGCTAAGGTAGAATTAAGAATATTTTTCTATTTTTACTCATAGCAATTTTATAAACGTAATTAAAGCAACTTTCGTTTAAGTTAATTGCAAAAGCAGGCACGAATTGTTAAAAAAATATTTCAGACACTAAGTTATTGAATTAATTTTAAAAGATATTGTATTCTCAACGATTTTCTACATTATTTTTGCTGAGTTAAAACATTAGGCTTAAAATGTAAGCTTATTTTTTGTTACAGAACTTGAAACCAGCTTTCTCATCGAACTTTTTATATTTTGGTAGAAATTAAAATTGTTAACACGTCTCCGTTCGCATTGCCTGCATATCAAACAATCGGCTCAGCAGGAATGGATTTATGCGCTATTTTAGAATTGCCCATAACGTTGCAACCTTTAGAGCGCGCTTTCATTGCAACGGGTATTTCAATTGAATTACCTTTAGGTTTTGAAGCGCAAGTGCGTCCACGTAGTGGTTTAGCTTTAAAACGCGGATTGACTTGTTTAAATTCGCCGGGTACAATTGATAGCGATTATCGCGGGGAGTTGCGCGTTATTTTGGTCAATCTTTCTAACACACCGCAAACTATTGAACACGGTGAACGAATTGCGCAAATAGTTATTTCACGCGTTGAGCAAGCAGTTTGGCTCGAAGTTATGGTATTAAACGAAAGCCAACGCGGCGCGGGTGGTTTTGGTAGTACAGGAGTAAATTGAAAATTGAAAAGTGAAAAGATAGCACTGTAAGTGCGTCAGATGTTAGCGATGGGCGCAAGCCCATCGAAAAGAAAATTTAAATGCGGCACATATTCTCGATGCGTGCAAGCCCATCGAAAAAATGAGAAGAGAGGCAACAACGAAAACTTAAATTAAGATATTATGCGCGTTATTATTCCGATGGCAGGAAAAGGTTCACGCCTTCGACCACATACGCTAACGATTCCGAAACCGCTAATAAGCGTGGCAGGAAAACCGATTGTGCAACGATTGGTAGAAGATTTTGCAGAATCTTTCAATGGCGAAATTACAGAAGTCGCTTTTATTATCGGCGATTTTGGTAGTGAAGTCGAACAACAATTGCACAACATCGCTGCTTCAATTGGTGCTGCATCGAGTATTTATAAACAAGATCAACCGCTTGGCATCGCGCACGCTATTGGTTGTGCTGCGCCGAGTTTAGAAGGCAATACCATTGTCGCTTTTGCCGATACCCTTTTCAGAGCTAATTTTAAATTTAATAGAAAGGAAGATGGAATTATCTGGACACAAAAAGTGGAAAATCCCGCTGCGTTCGGTGTTGTAAAAATTGATCAAGAAAACTACATTACGCAGTTTGTAGAAAAGCCACAAACATTTGTTTCTAACTTAGCCATTGTAGGAATTTATTATTTTAACGACGGCGCGCATTTGCGTTCCGAGATAGAACACTTGATTGCTAACGATATAAAATTGCGCGGCGAATACCAACTCACGAGTGTTTTAGAAAACATGAAAGATAAAGGCACACGTTTCAGAACTGCGCAAATTGATGAATGGATTGATTGTGGCAATAAAGAAGCCGTCGTTCACGCCAA
The DNA here is from genome assembly GCA_043786955.1 of Saprospiraceae bacterium. Classification (GTDB taxonomy): domain Bacteria; phylum Bacteroidota; class Bacteroidia; order Chitinophagales; family Saprospiraceae; genus JAAFJT01. Next base: position 649 of record JAYVVO010000120.1, on the reverse strand, counting down.
TAAACGAATGCTCGATATAAAAAAACACGAAGCAATGATTGCTGCAACGGCAAAAATGCGCTCTTCTGTAATTATTCAACCGTGTTTTGTCGGCGAAAACGTTACGATAATTGATTCGATTGTCGGTCCGTATGTTTCTATCGGCAAAAATACTGTCATCGAGCACAGTGTGATAGATAATAGTGTCATCGGTGAAGAAACCGTCATTAAAGATTCTAACCTTAGCGATTCGATGATAGGCAACTACGTTGAATACATTGGTCGAACATCCGAACTCAGTATCTCGGATTATTCTAAGTTCGCAACGTAAATATTATTAGGTTGAATATTAATTAGAAAAGCCAACCCTTACATTTATTTGTTTTTGGAAGGAATATTTAAGATACCCTGCTGTTGAGAAAAGAAAAAAACGAGCTTAAAATATTAGCTCACACACCCTTTTGTTTTTCTTTTGCATCAATGTAAATGTTGATGAATTCATTGTCAATGTAAAAAACTCAACGGTATGAAACTTAAGCACTACGCAATTTTATTTTCGAGTATTATGTTTTTTAAGTAGGCTGCATTATATAATGATCACTTTTATTATTCAGTTTTGTTCGGCATTGAGCCTCACAAAACTGTCGGAAATTATAGTTTTAGGTCGGCT
>JAYVVO010000119.1:0-2025 GCA_043786955.1 Saprospiraceae bacterium | reverse complement strand
GATTGAAAAGTTTTATTCAAAATAAAGGCATAAAATCAGAGGTGGTAGTGATTGACCAAACCAATGCCGACACTTGGATGCCGAAAATAGAAAAGCGTTGGGGTGGTGCAATTCCCATTTCTTTGCTCTACACTAAAGATAAAAAAGTGTTCGGTAATCGCGAATTTGAATCGTTCGAAGATTTAAATACTTGGATAAATACCGAAGTGACTCTCAAATAAACTAAATAAATTTTACTCTGTAATTTTATTTGCTGCTTTAATATAATATTCAATCGCCATCGGCATAGATGGCATTTCAGACGATGGCTGAATATCAATGAGTAAACCGTGTTCTTTAACAGCTGAGGCTGTTAGATTTCCACTTACTGCAATGCGCGTTTGATTTTGTTTGAAATCGGGAAAATTTTCGTAAAGTGATACAATGGCTTGTGGCGCAAAGAAAACCAAAACATCATACGTAACGTCGCTCAAATCAGAAAGATCATTACTTACCGTTTGGTACATCACAACCTCCTGATATTTTACACCCACGCTGTCTAAAAATTTTGTAACATCTTTTGCGCCATAATTCGAGCAGGGCAGCAAAAAAGTTTCTTTGTCCTTGTGCTTTATGAAATAAGACGTTAGATCCTCAATGTTTTTAACACCTACAAAAACTTTTCGTTTGCGATAAACAATAAATTTTTGAAGATAATTGGCAGTTGTTTCAGAGGTGCAAAAATATTTTGTATTTTCAGGCATTGTAATGCGCATTTCTTTGGCTGCCTTAAAAAAATAATCCACTGCATTTTTAGAATTAAAGATAACAGCACCAAAATCCAAAGGATTAACTTTTTGGCGACGCACTTCGCGCATATCGAGCGCTTCTACATGCGTAAATTCTCTAAAATCAATTTTTATTTTATATTTCGATTCAATATCGAAATAAGGTGATTTTAGGAGTGGGCGGGGTTGAGTAACTAAAATACTTCTAACCGATTTAAAATTCTCCCCATTAACTTGGGCAAGTTCCGTCATAAACGATAGCTTTTACACCTTAGCGAAAATAATAAAACAAATAATTAATGGTTAAATGCACAGTTTTTATTTATTTATGGCAGGGTTCTATATAATTAAGCTATGAACCAAAATTATATTTCGACAAGATTTTAAAAAAAATAACAGCTGGTGCGATTTCAACGCTGCAAATATACAACAAAAAATGAAAACGATTTTCTGTTAAAAATTTTCCTATAATACTTATACTCCTAACATACCTAATCAGATACATCAACACCAATACGCCGACACCACAGTTTATAAAAAAAGGTGCAGTGTTTTTAGGTCCGAAGGCAATGAATAGATTAATAGCAAACAAACAAAAGCCTCCTAATATGGCTGAGATGAGAATTACAAAATTATAGAGTTGCGTTTCTTTTTTTATTGGAAAAATGTTGGAAATACAATATAAAATAAAGTGCTTGATGGCAAACACTGTAAAAACTACACCACAGCAGTATAAAAATAAAGTACCTTGCCCGAAAGGCAAAGAAGTATTTTTCTCTTCCAAAATCAGAAAAATGAAGATGCTGAGGCTCAAAAGGAAAATAATATACAAGCCGTTTATGGTAAATTTAACGGTGCTTTTGCTCAAAAAATCTCTGAAAGATTGTTTTAAAGTATTTTCACTTGTTACTGAATTATAAGCTGCAGCAATGGATTTTCTGCCATAAGACACTAAAACTGCCATCACAAACAAGCTGAAAAAGAAAACCCAAAAATTAAAATTTTTTCTGTGAGTTTTCGGCTCTGCAAACGGTGAAGAAACAATTTCATTTGTTATTATGTCAGGTTTTTTTTCAACTGTAGCTGCGCCGCGCAAAACATCGAACGGGTTCTCTGATTGGGATAATATGTGCGTTGTATCAGTGTAGTTGTTGGTTGTTAGTTGTTGGTTATTAGTGTTCTGCTGAATCGGATTAATTTGTAGCTTTGCCAAACTATCGTTCATGAAAACTGTTCGAACACTATCTATTTTTAAAGC
>JAYVVO010000118.1:0-5939 GCA_043786955.1 Saprospiraceae bacterium | reverse complement strand
GAATAAATGTAAAACCTGCGACTATCATTTTAATTCCCCCCTTCTTTCGGTGGCGTTTTCTTTTTAAAAGGATTAAAATTCTCCAATTTACCTTTCATTTTATCGAGTTCGTCTTTTGTTTTCTGATCAACGCCCGCTTTTGAAAGAACGCTATCAATTTTACTTTTAGCTTCGTTGCCAATTTTGTCGCCCACTTGTTGAGTGATAATATCACCAGCTTTATTTTTGGCTTCATTCATTTTGGCATTGGCAACACGCGTAATAGAATCAATAGCGCGTTGTGCTTCCACTTTTGCGCGCGCTTTGGCTTCATCTACTTTTTGATTAACAACAGTTAATACCGAATCTTTGGCTTTATTAATTATTGCACCAACTTCCGCTTTTGCCGCATCTGTTACTTCGGCAGTGCCATCGCCATTTAAAAATTTCATGCTTACTTTGGGTTGAAGCATTGAGCCCGTCAAAGTGAAAAGCACATTGACGAACGCAGAATTTTTAATATCAACGCCATATTTCGAGGCTTCTTTCACTACATTATTAAAAACATTTCCTGCGGCAGCACCAACGGCATTGCCTTCTAAACGTTTGCGCGGAACGTGCGCTTTGATTGTATAATTCATTTCATTGGTTAAACTGTGCGTACCAGCAATTTTCAAACCAATATCCTGTATATTTTGAGCAAATTCTTTAACTGTAACAGTTCCGTTTTTAACTTCAATAAAGTTTTTGGTGTCCACAATTTCGAGTGATTTGAGTGCTGGCACGTTCAAAAGTTTACCCACTTCTTCAAGCGATTTTAAACCTACAACTAAAGCTTTAAGTGTTTGCAGAACGCCATCAATACTAATGGTATTCAAGTCCGGCATCATATCCGATTTTAAATCGCCCTTCATATTGAGGTGCGTGTTGAATTTTCCGTTTAAGTATTGACCAAGCGGCATCAAAATTTTCATGGTATTGAACTGGTTGAACGATTGCTGAAAGTCCATACCTTTCAAATCCAACGCCATATTAAACAAAGGCTTTTTTTCGTCGCGCGTATTATATGAACCATCCAGCGCAATGTTTCCACCCAAAATTCCTGCCGATGTATTAACTAACTTAGCTTCTTGATTTTCGACTACAATTTTCCCCGTCAAGCTTTTCATATCCATATTGGTGTAAAGCACGCGATTCATTTTTGCATTGATGTCAAGTTTTATATTTTTAGGAATTAAAATCGGTTGAGTTGCAACAGTAGGAGCTTTTGTAGGCGTTGTTGCACCTGTAGTTTTTGCCGCCATGTACGGATTTAAATCGAAAAAATTTGAATTTACATTCAGTGCTCCTGTCAATAATTTATTATCGTAGAGCCAATCAAACAAACCACTAATTGTTCCATTCGCTACAATATCCGACTCACCAATTTTAGTTTTCAAGTTCGTTATATCGAAACGGTTCGGTGTAACGTTGCCATTAAAAGTGCTATTGGTAATTTTATAATTGCTATAGATTAGATTATTGCATTGCGTGTTAAAAGCAAAATTAAAACGATCAAATGGTTTTGAGCTATGTGCAATTAGCTGTGAGCTGTGAGCCTCTGTTCGCGAGCGGGGCTGATTGCTCAAAGCTAATGGCTCATTGCTTTTTGGCATCCATTCATTTGCATCAAAATTATTTGAAGTCACGTTAAATTTACCCGTCATCGTTTTTTCGGTGCCAAAATATGCCAATATATTATCAATGGCACCATTAAATTTAAGATCAGATTTGCCGAGCATCATGATGCAATAGGCAATGTTCACAGCATTTGGTGTGAAAGTGGCGTGTAAATCTGAAATATTAACTTCTGGATACGTGGCATATTGCGTCGCAAAATTTGAAAGAGCTACAACACCGTGCATATCCACCTTAGCGTAGTCTTTTTTAGTGATACTCGATTCTAAAGTTTTTAATGTCACGTCGGCATCGAGTAATCCTTTTATTTTTTTTATAGAAGCCATCGGAAAAGCCTTCACAACTTCTTCTAAATTTAATTTTCCTTTGGCAGAAAAATCTACATCCGGATCACTCACAGGAGTTTTAACAATGCAATGCACATCGAACGGCGAATTATCCATTTTAAAATGAAATCGCGGAATGTTAATAACGACATCATTCGACGCACCAGTTTTACTCGCAATTTGAATTTGTGAATTTATATCTGAAATCGCTTTGGGCAGTTTTGGATATTGTACAGAAGCGTCGCTGATTTGCGTCGTAATATCAAACGCAGGATATTTTTTATGGATGCCATCATAAACACCTTTTACAAATCCAGAAAGATTAAAACTTCCAGTAGTTTTTACGTCGTTAAAATCTTTCGTGTACGCACTTGGCAAAATACTGAGTAAGTCTTTAAACTTATTCGAGGGTGCTTTAAAATTAGCATCCATCACAATTTCCTTATTCTTATCAGAAATCCAGCCGTCAAGCACCAAAGCTAAATCGTTCAAAGTGGCGTTTGCATTTTTGAGCGTGTATTTCGACGCCAACAAATCAACATTGATACCTGTTATTATATCCGCCTTTATATCTCTTAAATAAGTCGTTCCACCATAAGTTACCGTTAAACTATCGGCGTGCGTTTTAGTTTTGAGATCAAAATTATCGAGCGTCATATCGCCAATACCCTCGTGATTCATACCTTGAACATGCATTTGGTATGTAGTAGGTTTATAATCCACGATCATTTCGCCGTTTGTAATAGTATAATCTTGGAGTTTTATTTTGAGTGTTGAGGGCGTTGTGGATTTTTCAGCACTTAGTTTTGTTACATTATAGTTTGCTGTTCCGTCGCTTAAAACTTGAATGTTTAAAAACGGTTTCGAGGCATGGACGCTTGTAATGGTATAATTGCCCGCAATTATATCCCAAAGCCCGAATGAAATGTCAAAATTATCTACAGAAAAAAGTATGACATCATTGAAATCGCCTCTTCCGACTACGCTTAAACTGTCTAAGCCAACCGTAATTTGGGGGAAATGTTTGAAAGCGGAAAGATGAATTTCACCAAAATTAACTTTGGCGTCAATTTTTTCATTGATACCCGTTTTTACGGCAGCAACAATTTTATCTTTAAAGATAAAAGGTGCAGCAATTAAGGCGCTAATAAATACACCCAAAAAAATACCTAAACCGATTAGTATTTTACGTAACATAGTTTGAAAATTTCTCAATTTTTAGGATAACGAAAGTTTACACTTATTAAGTACGTAATTTTTTAGATTAATGGCATTAATTGCAAGAAAAATTTATTCAAAGTAGGTTTTAGGAATGCCAAAGATAATTGTTTTTATAAGTTCAATTAAAACACTATAGTCCTTCCTAACTCCCAATAAAAATTTAATAAAATCAGTAGAACGTATAAATTCCTTTAGTTAAGAGGCTACTCAAATGACTTTAAGATTCACTAAATTAATCATTCTGACTTTTCAAACAAAAAACTAATTGAGAACTAAGTTTTTAATTCACCCTAATTTTCTCACGAATGTAATCATCCAGCACAGGCACTAATATTTCATGCTTGCCTTCAAAAGTAATTTGTTCGACAGCGAAAGGTAAGGTTTTTAAAAAGTCTTTGTATTTATTCATCCGTTCTTCATAAAAAAACTCATCGTTTGTTCCGCAAATAAAACTTATTTTAATCGCCTTAAAATAATTAGCTATTTGGGTATGATTGTAATCTACATCATCAGGTAGTGCAGAACCCCAAGAAATAAAATAATCGCAGCGCGGTTTTGAAATAGACATCCAACGCGCAAAACATATTCCACCTTGTGAAAAACCGAGAAAAATTATTTTAGTTTTCGGGTTGGCGTTTTGAGTTACGAATTGTGCATAAACATTGTCGAGATAATAAACGTAATCATCAATTTCGTTGAGTCTATCGTTTTTAGTCATCCAAGATGCACCCACCACTCCCCTCTCGAAATTAAAATAAAATCTGCTCAATCCTTCGACGGAAACAACATAATGTTCATCGTAGAGGTGCATAAATTTACGAATAATCGAACTCGCCAACTGTCCGTATCCATGCCCAACAAACCAGATATACTTCGTTTTTTCACTTGCGATGTTGTGCGTGTAAATGTGCGCCGTTCGTAGCGTTTTAAATGTATGAGTTTGCATAATCTCGTTGTTCGTTGATAGTTGTTCGTTTACGAGCGCTCTTAAATGAACAACTATCAACGAACAACGAACAACTATTATTTACCACCCTATTCTATATTCCCTTTTAACAAAAGTATTTGCTTCCTCTAAATTGGTGATTTTCATATTCGTACCATCCCAAAGAAGTTTTTTTCTGCCAATGTAATCAAACCCTTTTCCATCTAAGTGTTCGTTGCGCAAACCGTAACTACGAATCGCCAAATTACCCATTAAAATAGCCTCGGTTAAAGGACCAGCAAAATCGAAAGAAGAAGTCAGTGCTTTATGTTGCGGACTATTAAAGCCTGCTTTACAAGCATTCACCCATTTGGCTTGATGTCCATTTTCAGGTAAGTTTATGACTGGTTTTACGTCTTCCATTTTAATTACTTCGTTCTTAAAATATAATTTCGGGTTTATACCATACGTTCCACACGTCATTATACCTTTCGTGCCAATCATTATTACGCCGTTTGAACCGTCGTCGTCACCCATCATAGTATCGGATGGAATTAAATCGGGATGGAACGGGCGAATACCGCCATCTGTCCAATTAAATGTCACTTCCGAATTATTTTTTTTAGATTTTGGAAATTTTAGTTGAACGCTCGATGAAGGCGGACAACCATCGGGTAGATTTTCAGGTGTCCAATCGCGCAAAAATACAGCACCAACACTACATTCCACTTCGGTCGGATAACCTAAATCTAAAACGCGATACGGCGGCGCAATTAAGTGACAACCCATATCACCGAGTGCACCAGTTCCGAAATTCCACCAACCGCGCCATTTAAATGGGTGATACGCTGGCGAATAATCTACTTTAGAAGCTGGACCGAGCCACAAGTCCCAATTAATATGCGCTGGTGTTTCAAATTTAGCGGTTGGCACAGGAATACCTTGCGGCCAAACGGGGCGATTCGTCCAAACATTAACTGTGTGAACCGTTCCTATGCGCCCTTCATCGAACCATCTACTCATTTGTTTCACCCCCTCACCCGATGCGCCTTGGTTTCCCATTTGCGTTACTACTTTATTTTTTCGTGCCGATTCTGTTAGAGTACGCGCTTCAAAAATATTATGCGTCAAAGGTTTTTGCACATACACGTGCTTACCAAGTTCCATCGCCGCCATAGCGATCACTGCGTGTGTATGGTCGGGCGTAGAAATAGTTACAGCATCAATATTATTCTTTTCCTTTTCCAACATCTGTCGAAAATCAGAATAAAAATTTGCTTTAGGGAAACGTTCAATACTGTTTTTAGCGCGCATTGAATCTATATCACATAGTGCAACGACGTTTGACTTCCCATCGTAGTATGCATTTCGGATATCGCTTTCGCCTTTTCCACCCACGCCAATACCTGCAATATTTAGTTTATCACTCGGCGGCGTGAATCCACGACCTAAAACATGGCGTGGAATAATCATTAATCCGCCAACAGTTAAGGCGCTATTTTTAATAAATTTTTTTCTAGAAATATTCATATAGATGATAGTTGATGGTTGAAAGTTGATAGCTATGAGCTATGAGCTATGAGCTTCCATTCGAGAATAGGGCTGATAGCTCATAGCTAATAGATCATAGCTTTTTTAAATAATCAAAACTCGATTTCAAAGCAATTTGCGGATCTTTTACTAAATCTTGTTCAACATAAAAATGTTTAACTCCATTGGCTTTAGCAGCAGTTAAAATATTTTTCAAATCGAAAACACCACTACCTGCTGATGCCATGAACGGAAATAATTCAAACCATTGTTTCGAGTCA
>JAYVVO010000117.1:0-5945 GCA_043786955.1 Saprospiraceae bacterium | reverse complement strand
TCGGCTTCGCCTTCCTAAAACCATAATTTCCGAATACCGTGACACAAAAAACTTTTACTATAAATTTTTAATTATCGTTTATTTAATAACAACTACTTGTGTCAACTTACGATTCTATAATCACAAAAGGTAAAATTTAAGGTAAAATTTAAGGTATCTTAAAATCTTTAAAAAGAGGTAAACTTTCTGTGGAAGAAATTGCTGAAGATTTTGATGTCACTCTTGCTTTTATACTTAAAATAAAAAAAGAGAACCATCTCAAAAACTCAATTCGTTTTAATTATGCGTTCATTTTATTGGCTCTTTCTATTTTTTGGCACCTCTACTATTTCAATTGCGCAAGCACCCGATAACACGTGGGTAGAAATTACAAAGCTCGACAGCTCGATTAAATTCGATATTCGCTACGCCACAAAAAATAATTTCCTTAAAGAGCAAGTATATGATTGTGGTCGCTGTTATTTCAAACGTGAAGTAGCTGAAGCATTTGTAAAAGCGCACAAAAAATTGCGAACACAAGGTTACGGTGGTTTACTTTTTTTCGACTGTTATCGCCCTACACTGTATCAACAACGATTGTGGAATAAAGTGCCTAATCCCGATTACGTTGCAGACCCGAAAAAAGGTTCTATGCACAATCGCGGTGTATGTGCCGATTTAACAGTTATGGATAAAAAAGGGAAAGCACTCGATATGGGAACGGAGTACGACGCTTTTACGGAACGCGCGCACACAGATTTTTTAAATTTGTCTAAAAAAGTTTTAAAAAATCGCCAGGTTTTACAAAATAGTCTTACTGCCGTTGGATTTCAAACCATACGAACCGAGTGGTGGCATCTTTCTTACAAAAACCTTCCGAATCAACCACTCTACGATTGGGTTTGGGATTGTAACTCAAAAAATAAATAAGTTTCTGCGAAGTTCTTACGAAACAAACTTTTAAATTTGTGCGTTTCTAAAAAGCGTATTAATACAAACTTACGCGTCTCACAAAAAACACCCGATCTATTTAGATACAAAAATTTATGACAGAACAGAAATTCAGCTCCGATGTAGAAGCTATTGATGCCCTTGCCGCCGCGTATAAAAAATTAGCAGCAGAAATTGGTAAAGTTATAGTTGGTCAGGACGATGTAGTGCGCGCCGTTATTATTTCTTTGTTTTCTAATGGACACAGCTTACTGATTGGTGTGCCAGGTTTGGCAAAAACACTTTTAGTTAGCACCATTGCACGTGCTTTAGATCTCGACTTTAAACGCGTTCAGTTCACGCCCGATTTAATGCCGAGCGATATAACAGGGTCAGAAATTTTAGGTGCTAATCGCGAATTTACTTTTAGTCGCGGACCGATTTTTGCTAATATTGTTCTCGCCGATGAAATAAACAGAACGCCACCAAAAACGCAAGCTTCTTTATTAGAAGCTATGCAAGAACGTCACGTAACAGTTAACGGGACTAAACACGATTTGCCTGAACCATTTTTTGTGCTTGCAACACAAAATCCGATTGAGCAAGAAGGAACTTATCCGCTACCCGAAGCACAACTCGACCGTTTTATGTTCAACATCATGCTCGATTATCCGAGTTATGCCGAAGAGTTGCGCATCGTGAAAGAAACAACGTCGTCTAAAGTCGCGACAGTTTATCCTGTTTTAAACGATACAGAAATTTTAGCATTTCAACAATTGGTGCGCCGCATTCCTATTGCCGATAATGTTTTGGAATACGCCGTAAAACTGACGGCAAAAACGCGACCAAAATCGGATGCAGCGACGACAGAAGTTAAGAATTTTATTTCGTGGGGCGCTGGTCCGCGCGCATCACAGTATTTGGTTTTGGGTGCAAAATGTCATGCGGCTTTGTTCGGAAAATACTCACCCGATATAGAAGATGTGCGCGCCGTTGCTGCCAACGTTTTGCGTCATCGCATACTTACCAACTTTAAAGCTGAGGCGCAAGGAATTAATGCCGATAAAATTATTGCGGGTTTGTTATAGTTAAAGTAGCTGTTTAAACTTACTCTTTCGTCTAAAATTAAGTCCTTTTGAACCATGAATTCCAAAATTTTTTCAATGTAGCACTGCTATTTATCAAAATTTTTAAAAGCCCTGATTCAAAACTACAATAATTTTACCTCAAAACAGAAAGTTTAAACAGCTTCTATGTACATTTGCACTTCTTTTAAATAAACTTAAAATAAAAATATAATGGGTAGAGGCGACAAACGCACAAAACGTGGTAAAATTTGTATCGGATCTAACGGCAAATCACGTCCAAGAATTAATAAGCAACCTAAACCGTCTGATGCTAAATCAGCGATTGCAGCAGTAACGCCACCAGTGGCGGCAGCAAACTAATTTTTCTTTCTTTAAAGAAAACGCAATAAGTTTACCTGCATAGAATAAATAAAAAAATCCTCGCTTCAGCATGGGCAGAGACGAGGATTTTATGTTTTCTTTTTATAGAAATTTCCTGTTATCACTATTCTCATTACACAATTTCTATCAGCAGCGCATTTTTTTCTACGGCATTTCCACACTGAATATTTATAGACTTTACAACGCCGTCAGTTGGAGCTGTAATTACGTTTTCCATTTTCATAGCTTCCAAAATTAATACTTTATCCCCCGCTTTAACTTCCTGACCAATGTGCACCAAAACATCCAATACCAAACCAGGCATAGGTGCTTTAATGTTTCCGCTCAATAATTTAGTCTTATTTTTTAAACCCAGTTGATCAATCAATACATCATATTTGTCAGCGAGTTTAACGATGTGCGTATTGCCGTTAATACGTAAAGTTATATTTTTATAATGTGCATCGGCAGATATTATTTCCGCCGTGTAATTAACATTTTTGAAATTAACGTGGAATTTTTCAGCGTTTGTTTTAACCACATCTAATGTGTGCGACATTTCAGGTGTAACGTCGTAATGCGTTTCGTTTACTTTAATTTTAAATGGTTGTGTGAAATGCGAAATACTCATTGAATTTAAATTTTAAAAATCCTCTAAGCATAAAGTTAATTGCGCATAACTAATTACGATGTACTTCTTACAAAAATTTGCAAAAATTTGTCCAATAATCAAAACAATTAAAATTACCCGATAATTTATGCGTTAAACTTTTCTAATGAATCAGTTTATTTTATTCGGTTAAAGTCGGCGCTTCTTCGTTAAATATTAAACAATCTTCATCGTTTAAATTAGCGTCGGAATTGAAAATAAAATAGGTGGACGTTCAGAGTTAATGGCGAATTGAAATCCGTCATTAACTCTGAACATACACTACATATTTATCGTCAAAATGCGGTAAGTTAAAATATTTTTTTACGGGTGTTGCATTGGCGTACGTTCCGCGCCAAAGAGTTTTAATTTCCGCTTTTACGTCGCCGCCTTTTAGTGCGATGAGACCGTTAGGCAAAATATTTTTGTGTATTTTAGAAATATGTTTTTGTGACCAACGCATTAAATCGGGTAGTGGCGCAACGGCTCGACTGACAACAAAATCGAAGCTGCCGACTTTTAAATCTTCGGCGCGAATGTGCTCGGCTTGCACATTTTTCAATCCTAAAAATTCAATGGCATCTTTAACAACATTAATTTTTTTACCAATGCTATCTACTAAATAAAAGTCAACATCGGGTAAAGCAATCGCCAACGGAATACCTGGAAATCCCCCGCCTGTTCCTACATCGAGTATGCGGGATTGCGGCTTGAATTTCATAAACTTTAAAATCGCCAATGAGTGTAAAATATGATTCGGATATAAGTTCTCAATATCCTTGCGCGAAATCAAATTAATTTTTTCATTCCATTCGGTATAAAACGGTTCAAGTTGCGCGAATTGCGCTTGTTGCTGCGCGCTAAAATCCGTAAAATATTTTAAAATATCTTCCATTTATCAATGTTCTTAAAAAAAACTTCGTACATCCATAAAATACGATTAAATTTGTTCTAAATACCCATCAAAGCATTAAAATGCTTTCTTTAAATCTAAAACTTACTAACCACTGTCCTTCACTCAAAAAATCCATTTAAATAAATAAAGTATGGAAACTAAACGTCAGAGTCAAGTTGCAGAATTATTAAAGCGCAACTTCAGCCAAGTTTTGCAATTTGAAGCGCCGAATATTTGCGGTCGAAGCGTCCTAATAACTGTTACAAATGTTAAGGTTTCACCCGATTTAACCCTTGCTCGATTTTATCTCAGTATTTTTGGCACTGAACATAAACAAGAACCTTTGATGATGCTTCAGGAAGAAATTACAACGCTGCGCACAAAATTAGCACAACGCGTGCGGATGCAGCTACGTATTGTTCCAAATATTTCACTTTATTTAGACGATACCGTTGATGAGATGTTCCGCATTGATGATTTGATGGATAAATTAAAAGAAGATGGTCAGTTCGGTTCGGATGAAGCTCATTTATCGTGAGGAATCGGTAAATCTTTTCAACCTTCGCAAGTAATATAATTTACGTACTTTTGTGTCATCATTTGTAGTTTTAGTTTTTAATCAGATTTAGAATAATGAATAATCGTGCGTTTACCATTGTATTTATAACCGTTTTTATAGATTTGCTCGGTTTTGGTTTAGTAGTTCCAATTCTTTCAGTGTATGTAAAAGAAATCGGTGCATCCGATATGCAAGTTGGTTTATTGGCTTCCATTTTTGCGCTCACCAGTTTTTTTTTCACGCCATTTTTAGGAAGTTTGAGCGATAGAATTGGTCGAAGACCAATCATTTTATTTGGCATTGCGATGAATATTATTGGTTACCTCATTTTTTCGCAAGCGTTCATTATTCCAATTTTAATTCTTTCCCGTGTTCTCAACGGTTTAGGTTCATCGAATATTTCTGCGGCACAAGCGTATGTTGCCGATATTACGGCTCCCGAAAGTAGAACCAAATACATGGGAATGTTGGGTGCGGCGTTTGGTTTAGGTTTTATTTTTGGTCCTGCCTTCGGCGGATTAATTAAAGCGGAGTTTGGTTTTAGTTACGTCGGTTATGTCGCCGCCGCATTGTGTGCACTTAATTTTATATCGGCGTATTTTCTTTTACCTGAATCACTCAAGGAAAAAAATACAAGTTCGCCTGTTCGTATTTTTCCCGCAGTTGATTTTTTTGCAGCCATAAAAAATCCGTTACTCGCTTCTTTTTTTACACTCATGTTTGCTTACGTTTTCGCGTTTAGTTTAATGCAAACAATTATTGCCGTGCTTTGGAAAGAAGAATTCGGACAAGATGACAACCACATAGGTTATTTATTTACAATTATCGGTTTGTTTTCCGCATTGGTTCAAGGTGTTTTAGTTTCGAGATTACTCAAAGCAGTGGGTGAACAAAAAATGCTACTCTTGGGAATTATTTTATTAGCACTCGGATTTTTATTCATTCCGTTTGTTCCGAAAGCGCAATTTTTTGTTTGTACGGTTATAGATATCGGTTTTATATCAACGGGTAGCGGTTTGCTCAGTCCGAGTATAATGGCAATGGTTTCTAAATCGGCGGATGGACACATTCAAGGGAAAGTTTTAGGATTAAATCAAGCCGTTAGTTCCGTTTCGCGCATTGCTGGACCTATTTTTAGCGGCGTGTTATATCATTTTAATCACGCCATTCCGTTTTTATTAGCGGCTGTATTTATGTTTTTGAGTTTATTTGTGGCTACAAGCGCATTAAAACAATATGGCAATTTAGCTTCGCCTAAAGTTTTAGAAAGCGCAACTGAATTTGCGGGTGAATTGCAGAAGTAAAAAGAGCGATTAGGCGAATTTAGTTTCCAAGATCAACCAGTTAATAAAGTCTTATTCCCTATTCATACTTACTTTTTCACTTCAGAAACTTGAGCGTTGAAGTGTGGACAGTTGCATTTATTTTTATTGAAAATACCGCAACTGGCAAAAACAGAAATTCCTATTGCCAAAAATATAAAAA
>JAYVVO010000116.1:0-2027 GCA_043786955.1 Saprospiraceae bacterium | reverse complement strand
TTTTTGATTCTTTTTTGTTTTCTTCGACTTCCTCTATTTCTGTTTCTGTTTCATTAAATGAATATTCTTTAATCGCGTCAAAACTTGCAAAATCAACTGTAAAATCGTCTTCTAAGTCAAAAGAAAATGCGTCTAAGCCCTCTTGCGTCATTGTTCCGTATTGCGAACTAATAACTAATATCTTTTCTTTTGCTTCTTTAAAATTCTTAGCTTCAATTTGTATGTAAGGAAGCAAGTAAGGTTCTGCGTTTTCTTTTTTTAATAGTAAATCGCGCTGATGACCGTCGAGTGTGCAAAATGTTCCTGCACTAAGTTCTACGTGTTCACCATCAATAATTATCGTTTCATCGCGTTTAGGAATCCATACAAAAAATGGAATCATAAACCCAAATTTTGTAAGTGAGCGTTTAAGTTTTGCATAACGCTTTTCGTCTAAATCCTTTAACCGCCCTTGTAATGGTATTAACTCCCGATAATCTACCAATGGCAAATTATTAAGGTTTGTAACCTTTAATTTCATACTACACCTATTTTTGAAACGCCCCCTCCGAGCCATACATAACCACCGTCATTTGTTCCACCACCCCAATAAAGAAAATTTTTCATAATTCGTGTTTATCTGAATTTTTATCTTTCTTTCCTTCTTTTGCTGATTTCTTTTTTAACTCGTTCTCGTTATTTACATAAGGTTCTGGCTTTGCCACGCTTAGCGGTGGCGGTGCTTCCCCGAACGCAATATCAAATCCCAAGATATTAGCGGTTGTTTGTTGGTTAATTATATTTTGGTCGCGCAAGCTAATAGCATTCAATATTTTCAACTGACGCGCTTGTTCTGTTTTTAAATCATCTGTAACGTTCGCTTGGTCAAACTCAATTTCAATAGGCACGTTACCAAATCCTGCTAAAACTAAATCTATGCGCGATGTTTCCGCTAAAAAATTAGCAACAAGCATTTGGAATGAACCGAGTTGCATTGATAATTTAGATAAAATTACTTTTGCCGTCGCCTCTGAAATGCTTTGCGCTGGTCGCCCTGCTAACATTCCATCTTGTTTTAAACCTGTGCTTATTTTGGTATCGTTTAACTCTATCAATTCCCTTGCACCCGAAGCATCCGAAATAGTAGGCTGCAACTTAAATTCGTGCTGTTCTTTAAATCCTATCGAAATACCTTGCGCTACACCTTTTTCAATTTCTGCGCGTGATACATTTATGTAATTCAAACACCTATTGTAATATTCTTCATCACCTTCACCCTGTTTAATCAGTGGCGGTGTTAATAGCACTTGCATAAACCCGATTGTCCCGAGTTTTTTTGCAGCGTGACGTGCGTTTTTAGTGTAAAAAATATCTATCTCAATGTTTTCAAGTGCCGATGCAAGCGGCGGTACGCCGTAGGGGGAATCATCAAATAATTGTAATGGCAAATATTGATACGTCGTTTGATTTAATTCAATCATTCCAATTGGCAATATTGCGTTTTCTTGTTGCTGCTGAACCGATTCACCCCATTGTGTAGTACCTGTAAGCGTTTGATATGGAATAAACCGCCCACTCGTTGCGCTGTAATAAAATTGTATTTGGTTAACGTTAACTAACACAATCCTATCAATGCCGTTTAATTTTTGATTTACAACTATTTCTGCGCTGATTGCACCTTTTACTGTTACCTGCGTTAATAAATCGCTTATAAGGCTATGAATCCCACCCTTATAATACTTTTTATGCGATAAATTAAGGTATTCGCGCATTTTCTTTGCTTCTGTTTCACTCGTAGTATCTGGAAACTTATATCGAAACTTAGTGTTTGCCATTGTGGCAATATTAAACACTGCGTTTGAAATATCATAATTCCAAAATGCCAAATGTGAGAGTGTTTCGAGTAGTTGTCGCGGATATTTAGGTGCAATTAGCGCGTATTCGCCATTTATAACCGATAATAAATTGAGTTCCGACGGTTGAGACGTTCTGCCCGATCCAACAGGGTGTGTAGTACCCGAATCATCTCTTATTTCAATAGTTCTACC
>JAYVVO010000115.1:0-15882 GCA_043786955.1 Saprospiraceae bacterium | reverse complement strand
TGCAATCGGGTTAGAAATTGAAGGATTACTTAAACCCGTTGAAGGCAACCAATTATATTTCACGCCACCACTCGCACTGAGTTGAATTTGTCCGCCGCGACACAAAACGGTATCTGCAATTTTATCTAAAAGCGACGTATATTTCAAACACATTTTTTGCTCGTTCGTCTTTCCTCCTGTTGCAGCCGTAAAACCCCAATATACATTCGGGTCGCCGCCGAAAATATCAGTTACAAAATCAACGCTCGTTGAAATTAGCAGCGTACATTCCCAGTAAACAGAAAATTTTTTGTTCGGCGCATCCCATGTAAAGCGCACGTCGTGAAATCTACAATCTTTAAAATTTAAATTATTAGTACCAATTTTTACGGGTACTGGACCTGCCAATGTATTTTTGGTATGAAAATGATTCATATCGCCGTCGCGAACAATAGCAACGTGATCATAAGGTGGATCTCCGAAATCACCATTTTGGAACGTATCAAATTCTACACCGATTGAAGGTTTTACACCACCCAAACCAATACCTTGACCCGTTGAACCTGCACTCGTACTCAGGGGTTGTAAACCAAAAACTATTCCATCTGCACCATCAGTTCGGCAACCCAAAAAAATACTCAGGGTTAAATCGAATGACTGCGATAAGTCTAATTTTTTATCGTACCAAACCGAACCAACTTGCGTGGGTTGATCGGGTGTGAGCGTCCAACAGCGGTCAGAAGTTTTAAAAGCACTTTTATTAACTTGAAACTGCGCAGTTAAATTATTGGATAAAAAACAACTCAAAGAAAGGATTAGTATTGAGTATTTAGCACGAAAACTATTTTTGTTCATTAGTTCATTCAAATATGTTGCAAATTAGTATATCCGATTAATAATTAAAAATTAATTTTATAATTGCTGAACTCTCATCGCATAATTTCAACATTGCCTGAGAATAATTCGTTTTCTCCCGTTGTGAAAGTAACAGTGACGAAGTAAGTATAAGTGCCATTAGTGCTATTGTTTCCATCCCATGTGGCATCCGCAGAATAAAAATCTACATTATTTGCTTCATAAACCAAACTTCCCCAGCGATTAAAAATTTGAAGGGAAATAATTTTAGCAGCATCATCGCCACCATAAACTTGCCACATATCGTTGATGCCATCGCCATTCGGTGAAAAAATATTCGGTATAAAAACTTTGTGGCATTCTTGATACTCGACCGTAAAACTATCGGAAACAACGGCACACATATTTTTAACAGACACTAAATATTTTCCTGCTTGCGTGATAACGTAGGAATTTAAATCAGAACCATCTTGCCATCTGTACGTCGCACTATCAGCAGTGACAGTGAGAATTTTTTTTGCGCCGTTGCATAAAATCGCACTGCCACCTAAATTAAAAATCGGTGGATCAATAAATTTAACTTTAATGGTGTCAGCAGCTTTGCAATAATCTTTCTCGACTTCAACGGCATAGACGCCAGGTTTATCAACGACATAAAATGCCTCGTTCGACTGATTCGGATACATACCGTTGAGTTGTTGCCAAACATAATTTCCGCCAGAAATATTTGGATTGAGCAACAGCGTCTGACCAGAACAAATTGTCGTATCGCGTCCGAGATTAATTGAAATCGGATTGCCGCCGACATGAACTGTAATAGTATCGGAATATTTCAAACCGCACCCATCAGTTACGCGAACCGTATATTTTGTTGTCGTGTCAGGTCTTGCAATCGGATCTTGAATAATTGTGCTACTTAAACCTTTGCTCGGCGACCAACTATATGTAACAGCATCGGCTGCATTCAATTGAAGGGATTGCCCACGACATAAAACCGTATCAACAGCAGCATCTATGAGCGAAGCATACTTTAAACACATTTTTTGTTCATTTGATACGGCTTCGGAAGCAGACGTAAATCCCCAAAAAACGCTCGGATTACCACTGAAAATTGTATTTATTATATCGTATGTGAGTGAAAATATTTTCCGACATTCCCAAAAAACCGTAAAAATTTGCGTCGAAGCATTCCAAGTAAATCGCACGTCGTGAAATTTACAATCTCTAAAATTTGGCGGAAATTCTACGGGCGTTCTGGAAACACTGTATGGACCAGCCAGTGTATTTTGTTTGTGGTTATGATTCAAATCGCCGTCGCGCGTGATGTCAATGTAATTATAACCCGGATCATTGTAGTTCGCGTTCCGATATGTATCGAACTCAACATCGAAAGATGGCGCCACGCCACCGATTCCCGTTTCTCCCATGTTTCCACCTGCAGTTATTCCAAGTTGTTGCAACGAAAACACCATTCCATCCGATCCGTTCGGATCGCAACCAAAAAATAAACTTACCGTAATATCGAAATTTTGGTTTAAATTTAAAGGTTGCGTGTACCAAATAGAACCCGTTTGAAACGGCATATCGGGGGTGAGTGTCCAACAGCGATTGCTTGATTGAAACGCATTTCGATTCACCATAAATTGCGCAGACAAGCTATTGCAAAAGCAGCAACTCAAAAAATAAATACATGCAGTATATTTACCGATAAAATTAATTTTCTCCATCCATCCGTTTGAAATTTCTTGCAAAATAGATTCTATTCGTTTCTTTGTGAAAATAATTTTGTTTTTTAACTCTGTCTTAAGATTTTTTTCTTTGTGAGAAAATTTACTACGTTTGTATGCAGGAAAAATTATCATCTACTTAATCAGTAAATATGCGCTCACATCTTTTCGGAACTTTCTTACGCGTTTCATTTTTAATGGCGATTTCTATCAGCTATCTAAAGGCACAGCAAGAAAATATTTTTACAAATGCAGAGCTCGAATCATTTCAAAAAGCAGCCAATACATTGGTTTATGATACTACTTTAACGATTGGTGATGTTGGCATATTAGTACAAGATGCTGCTACGGCGAAAACGTTGTGCAGTTACAACGCTAAAAAAAGTTTAATTCCTGCCTCGAATCAAAAAATTATTGTAACAGCCACAGCATTGAAAATTTTGGGAAACGATTATCGCTACGCAACGCAATTTCAAACCGATGGAACGATTAAAGACTCGACGCTGAATGGCAATTTTTATATTAAAGGTTCAGGAGATCCGTCGCTCGGTAGTCCTGAAATGGATTCTGTTCCGCGATTTAAATATTTATTGGATTCTATCACGGTGTTGCTGCGCAAAGTCGGTATTAATAAAATTAATGGAAAAATAATTGCAGACGCATCTGTTTTCGCAGAAGAAACTGCACCACCAACATGGCTTTATGAAGACCTCGGTAATTATTACGGCGCAGCGCCATCGGGTTTAAACGTAAACGATAATCAATACCAACTCATTTTTACGCAACGACCGCTCGTTGATGTAAAAACAGATATCGCGGGTATTGTGCCGATTGTTCCAGAATTTGCGCTCGAAAATAAAGTAAAAAGTTTTGGTAAAACGGATGAAGCTAATATTTTTTCGATGCCGTTTTCAAAAGTAGGAATGGTGAACGGAACAATTCCTGCGGGGGAAAATGTTTTTAGTATTTATGGTTCAGTACCTGATCCCGCTTATTTATTTGCTTGGCATTTGCGCCGCGTTTGTAC
Organism: Saprospiraceae bacterium; assembly: GCA_043786955.1. GTDB lineage: Bacteria > Bacteroidota > Bacteroidia > Chitinophagales > Saprospiraceae > JAAFJT01. The sequence goes on along the minus strand of JAYVVO010000115.1, from coordinate 12,294 downwards.
TGAGAACGGCATCGGCGTCACCGATTCTGCGACTACGGCAGCGCGTATTTTTGAAGAACACAGGAATAATTCTGAATTGGATAAATCGCGCAAAACACTTTTTACGTGGTACTCGCCAACTTTAGAAAACATTGTGCGATACACCAATTTTGAAAGCGTGAACCTTTATGCAGAAGTTTTATTGCACACGCTCGCGCTACATGAAACAAGCGTATCAAATTTGCCAAAAGGCGTGGCAGTGATTGAAAAATATTGGCGCGAACGCGGCATGGATTTGCATGGAATGTTTTATCTCGATGCTTCTGGTCTTTCGCCGCGCGACGGCATCACACCCGAACAGTTGTGTTTTGTTTTGCGCAACGTCGCTCAAGATAAGCAGTGGTACAACGCGTTTTACAACAGTTTGCCGCAAGCGGGTAAAAACGGAACACTTAAAACTTTTTTGAACAAAACCGCAACTTTACAAAATCGCGTGCGTGCAAAATCGGGAACAATCAGTCGCGTGAAATCGTACAGCGGTTATTTAACGACCGACACTGGCAGACTCTTGGTTTTTTCTGTTTTAGCCAACAACTTTACCTGCTCGCAAAGCGAAATGAAGAAAAAAATTGAAAATTTCCTCATTGGTGTCGGCAAAAACTAAAAATTATAAAATCAATATTTCGTTTCGTTAAAATTTCGTTAAATTTGTATTTTAGAAGAATTCATTGAAACGATACATTTTTTTATGACTAACACCCAACGTTCAAGGCTAAATTTTTTAAAAAGAAACCACATTTTATTTGGGCTTACTTTTTTATTTTTAAACTTTCTTTCGTGCTTCGATAAACAAGAAAAACCGACGGGTTATCAGATAGCGACACAAGAAGAATTGAATAAAGAAGAGAAACAAAATGTCAGCGATGTGATAGCTGATTTTGAAAGTAAAGAACGTTTGGCTTGGCAAAAACCAGATTTTATTATTAATTTATTCGGCGACATCAGTAATAAAATTATAGCTGATCTCGGTGCTGGAACAGGTTTTTTTTCTTTCAGGTTAGTACGGAGTGCAAAAAAAGTAATTGCACTTGATATTGACAAACGCTATCTTTCTTTTATGGATAGCCTTAAGGTGGAATTGCCAAAAGATTTACAAGCGCGATTCGAAACACGCGAAGTCGGTGAGAACGATGCGCATTTAAAAGAGCATGAGGTGGATGCCGTTTTAGTGGTCAACACATATATGTACATCAGTAATCGCATTGAGTACATGAAAAAATTAAAGCAAGGCATTTCAAAACAAGGCAGCATCATTATCGTTGATTATAAAGATAAAAATCTTCCTGTCGGTCCGCCCGTTGAAATTAAAGTGCCGCTGCGCATCGTCGAAGCAGAACTACGCGCCGCTGGATTTAAAATTCAAAGTGCCGACGACGCTACGCTCGAATACCAATACATCGTTAAGGCAGTTGTTGAGTAGAAAAGTTTTAAAAAATCTTCTATCATGGCAAAAAAAATTAAGCAGTACGACGAAGGCGAGTTGATAAAAATGTTTGGTTTAACGCGTTTAGCGGGTAATACCGCGACACCACTTATGCAGGAATTGACAAGTGCACGTACAGAATTAAATGCCGCAGAACAATATTTATTTGACGATATTACAGAAAACCTGTTGAGCCAAATTGTCGGTTGGAATGAAGAAATGCTCAAAATGAATCTTATCGCTTTTGTTTTGCGATTAGGTCATTTGAAAGAAACACTGCATTATAAAACTTATTATGAAAGCATTTTGGAGGCGACAGTCGATGGATATTTTTTGAAAGTAAAGGCGGATATGATGATAGCGGCTGGAATTTTAGAACGACCAGAAACGCCCTATTTTTATTTTCAGGAATATAAAAAACAAAAAGACCCGAAAGGTGATGTAACAGCGCAGCTTTTAGAAGCCTGTTTAATTGCGCGCGAAAAAAATCAGAATGGTAAACCTTTGTATGGCTGTACTGTGAATGGAAAATACTGGGAATTTTTAATTATTGAGGCAAGAACGTACTGTATTTCAAAATCGTACGATTGCACAGACAAAGAAGATCTCTTGCAAATAATTGCCATGCTCAGAAAATTTAAAGAAATTTTAGACACGCGATTGTTGATAAACTAAATAAATACAAAACGTTCGGGGAACTTTTAAAGTTCCCCGAACGTTTATTGCGGTGCTTTAAGTTTAAAAACTTTTATTGTCCCGATTTGCAAAACCAGCGCATCAAAAAATTTAGAAATTTCTGGATTTTCATCCATTGTGCGATTATTGGAATACATAAATCGCGCACCTTTGTTGTAAATCATATCAGGCATCCAAGGCGCAGGAAAATTATCCTGAAAAATAAAACCTTGCTTATCTATCAGATACGAAAAAACATAGGTTGATTCATCGTTTAAAATAATACACAGTGCATCTTGTGGCGCGGCTTTGCGAAATTCTTCGCGGCACTGGAATAAATCTTTGAATTCGCCATCTATGCCATACATCCAAGCATTTTGAGCATCTTTGTGTGCTATGCGTGGAATCACAATCAGTACGTATAAAACCACAAGCGGTTTTAAAATTTTATAATCAAGAAGTTGTTTGATACCATATCCGACTGCGACGAATAAAAATGGCAAAAATGGCATCATGTAATAATCGTGTACGGTGTTTATCATATTTAGCTCGAAAAATAAATAAGCCAAAGCGAACAAACTTCCAAAGGCAATCTCGAAAGCGTTGTATTTAAATAATCGCCCATTAAAAACAAGTGAGACAATACCAACGCAAAAAAATACGACAGCACCGCGATTTAAAAGTAGTTTCGGAAACATGACATCGCGGTGATATTCCAAAATACGTTTCGTTTCCACCCAATCTATTTTATTTTCTAAAATACCTTTAACGATCACGTTTCCACCCCACGTCGGTATCACCCAAAAATACCACGCCACAGCAGGTAACAGCAGCGCGATAAAAATGATTGAAAATTTAAAAGCAAAACGTAAATCATTCTCGCGACGCACTAAGCCGGACACTAAATATAAAAAATACACGCCGCCGATTAAAATAAAAGGTAGTTTTGCTAAAACAGAAAGACATAAAAACGCCGCCGAAATAAAAACATATCGCCAAACACGATTTTGCTTAAATTTATAAAAATAAACCCACGACCATATCGCACCGCACAAAGCGAGATTATCGGGAATAGGATTGAGCGTGTAATAATAAAAAACTGGCGAAAAATTAAAACACCACGCCGAAAGAAAACTCAGTAGCGTATTTTTAAAGAGCAGTTGAAAGAGTTAAAAAAAACCGAACACACTCATCAAGCCAATCAGAAAAATACAAATGCGCGTAACAATTATTTTTTCGCCAAATACGCGTTCAACTTGCGCAATTGACCATTGCATAATCGGAAATTCCATGCGCTGAATGTTATCTCCCCAAGAAAAATTATTATGCCGTGGATTGAGAATATTATTATCGTGCCGATAAAAGTTCTGAATATTGATTTGCGTTTGCGTTTGTCGCCAAACATGAATGCCTTGTAAATCGAGCGTAAAAATTTTATAGTGCAGCACGATGCTTGCAAGTGCAATGAGAATAATACATAGATAGGGTTTGTTTTCCAGCAATTTAAAACTGCTTGAGAAAATTCTTGGAGTAATTAATTTCATAAAAATTAATTTTGTAGCACCATACTTTGCAATGCGCCAAGAATGTGTGGTAAATCGCTGATGTAATAAATAGTTGTATCTAATTGCGCTAATTTATCTTCTAAATCTTCACAAGTAAACTGTGAATACGATTTAGCCATTGTTTTTTTTTACAAATATCGTAGTTTTCTAACAATTTTCTTAGCTTCACGCCAAATATTGTTAGAAATGTTTTTTTAGTTTAAAAACCACAGCAACATGAAAAAAGGTATTTTTATTTTAACGTTCTTATTGGCTTCAGTGGTAACTTTCGCCCAATGGACAATTGATAAAGGGCATTCTAAATTTTCTTTTATAGTTCAACATCACGGGATTTCAGAAGTAGATGGTTATTTTAAAAAATTTGATGGGAAGATTACAGCTACAAAAGATAATCTATCGGATGCCGTTTTTGAAATTACGATTGAATCTGCCAGCATTAATACCGATCTTGAAATGCGAGATGGTCATTTAAAAAGTGAGGATATGTTTAATGTCTCACAATTTCCTTCCATTACTTTTATAAGCACTTCGCTCACAAAAGTTGCAGGCAATAGATACACAATGATTGGTAATTTGACGATAAAAGGCGTTACAAAACCAGCAACATTCGATGTAACGATGAATGGTCCGTCAGCACATCCAGATCCAAAAAATAAAAAAATGCAATTAGGAATTAAAGCTCTGACAACTATTAAAAGAAGTAATTTCGGTATCGGTGGAAAATTAGATAATATTATGGTTAGCGACGAAGTTCAAATTCGCGCCACTGGTGAATTTCAGAAGAATTAAATGAGCTCAAAGCTTATAATTTATAACTACGGCGCGAAACTGTATAAATGCCATAGATGACAATAACCGTTCCTACCATTTGCAAAAACGTAACGTGTTCGCCGAGAAAAATATAGGCGAAATAAATAGTTGAAACAGGACCTATAAAACCAATGAGCGAAGAAGTCGTTGAGCCGACGCGCCGAATACCTTCAACGATGAGAAAAATAGGAATGACCGTAGAAACGAAAACCAATGAAACCGTGAGTTTATACACGTCGGGTGAAAATTGAAACAGATTTAATCCGTTTGAAAAATAATTATGAATGAGAGCAGGTATAGTTGCGCCAATCATCGCGATAGCAGAAAAACGAATAGAACCGATGCGTTGCACCATTTCGCCTGTGCCGACAACGTAAACAGAATACGTTATGGCGCAGCCAAAAACTAAACTTGCGCCGAGTAAAAAATTTTTTTGATCTCCCAAACCGCGCTCTGCAACAAACGCGATGACCACACCGATGTAAGTAATTATTAAAGCAAATACTTGATAACGTTTAATTTTTTTTTCAAGAAACAAGAACGAAATCAGCACAACCATGGTCGGATAAGTAAACAGAACGAGTCGCTCAATACTCGCCGAAATATATTGCAAACCTAAAAAATCGAGCATACTCGATACATAATAACTCAAAACACCGAGACCCGAAATTTTTAAAACATCCCCATTAGAAAGTGACGGCGCGTTTTTTTGCGTTCGAAGCCAAAGTAAAACCCCGACATAAATGGGTAGCGAAAACAACATTCGCAAACCGATCACGGAAACTGTATCTAAGTGATAGCGGTATAAAAGTTTTATCGTAATGGCTTTAAACGAAAAACCCACGTTCGCAATGATTAACATGATTACGCCAATCCAATAAGTTTGTGTTGCCCGCTTAATACTTTCTGTGTTCTGTGCTTCGTTCATGAGGTTAATTTTTTGGAATGATTCATTCATTCTCAATCAGTTTTTCCAATTTTCGCCACACGCTCGGAAGTTTTTTAAAAATAGCATAAGCACGTACATACGTGGAATAATCAATAGCGGGTGAACCATACAAGCGCGTATGATCTTTAATATCGCCACCGATTCCTGATTGCGCCTGCACTTGTACGTAATCACCAATTTTTAAATGACCTGCAATGCCGACTTGCCCCCCGATGCGGCAAAATTTACCGATGTGTGTACTGCCCGCAATTCCGGTTTGAGCGGCAATAACGGTGTGCGCTCCAATTTCAACATTATGCGCAATTTGAATGAGATTATCAAGTTTAACGCCTTCGCAAATGCGCGTTGAGCCCATCACAGCGCGATCAATTGTTGTGTTAGCCCCGACTTCAACATCGTTTTCTAAAACAACGTTGCCGAGATGTGGAATTTTTTTGTATTTCCCCGATTCATTGGGTGCATAACCAAATCCATCCGAACCGATGACGGCGTTAGAATGAATAATGCAATTGTCTCCGATAATAGAATCGGCGTAAATTTTCACGCCACTGTGTAACACAGAATTTTTCCCAATGCACACATTTTTTCCGATTAAAACGTGTGGATGTAAAACAGCGCCTTCGGCAATTTCAGCACCGCTTTCAATGCAAACATAATCGCCTATAGTTACACCCGAAGAAATTTTTGCAGCGAGATTAATTACAGCAGTTTTTGCAATCGAAATTTTTTCTGTACCGTTTTGATCCTGAAAATGCGACATTAAAACAGCCACCGCCGAGTAAACATTTTCAACACGCACCAAAGTAGGTGCAATTTTATTTTTAGGGATGAATTTTTTATCAACAATCAAAGCCGACGCTTGCGAAGTGTAAGCGTAGGATTCGTAATCGTCATTTCCAAGAAAGCAAATATCGCCCTTCTCACCGTATTCAATTTTGTTGGGGCGTTTAATAACAACTGTGGCATCACCTTCAATCGTTCCGTTTAGTAACTGACTTATATCCGCCGCAGTTATCACCATTTTTTTTGCGCGTTGCGTATTTTTAGAGTAATTTTATGTTTACTTTGCCACAAATGTAAAACATTTATTAGTTAGCGTCTAAAACATTTCAATTTTGATATACACAGTCTTCGTTCCAAACTATCTAAAGGTTTCAAATAGCCCAGAAAATTCTATTGAAAATAAAATTAAACAATTTATCGGTACTGAGCAGCCGTTTAAAATAGTTTTTACGGATGATTTTTTTATCAGTGGCGAAAAAATATTATCCGATGGAAATAGTTTTTATATTGACTGGCTGAGCGAAATACCGCCTGTGCTTAATAAAGGTTTGGTACTTGCGGCGTTATCAGAACGTGGTGATTCAATGATGCAATTACTTTATGGCGAACGCGCTCTTGAGTCTAAAAATTTTTTAAAATTTAACAAAAATGGAATTATTGGAACGCTCAATTATAATCCTATGCTCGATATTGAAACTATAATGCCAACTATAAAAACAGAACTTTACGATAGTATGGAAAAACTGACTTCTGCTTTTAACGAAAGCGAGATTCATGCAGTTTTAATACCCGCACACCTTTCAAATTACTTTGTGAGTGAGATACCTTTAGTAAACAAACAAAATTTTCATTTTACAGAAATTATTCCATCAGTTGGTTCAGGTGTTTTATGTGCCATCACTTTAGAAAATGCCACTGAGACGCGTAAATTTTTGCGAACTGCGCACCATTTAATAACAGCTGAATGTGTCAATGTCGAACGGCAGCTCAATATTTTAGCAAACGAATTAGAGATTAGTGCTTATGTTTATACCGATGCACAACATTATTTTCATTTATATGCAGCACTTGAAACTGACGATTTAGGATACAAAAAAATCCAACTCTCGCGCTCAACCACTTTTGAATTAGCAGAAACAGCTTGGGAAGCGCTGAAAGTTTAAGTAATGATTCCCAGCCTACTCAATTGCATTCATCGCAAAACAGTTTTCATTTTTATTTTTAAAATAATATGATCACGATTATCTTTATCCTTATTCAGTAACAAATTATCTTGTTCCTGTAATAGTTATTGAACCCATCTTTTTCAATAACACTAAATGAAAAAAAATCATTATGTTCAAATTCATAAACAAGACACTCATTTTAAAATTTATTTAACGCTCATTTCCTTTTAGTCTCCTTTAAATAGTTTTGGCAATACAATAACTTGAATTGCTGGTAATGTTGGTGATTGGAATGATGCGACAAATTAGTCAGGCGGTTCAGTTCCAACTATATCAGATGATGTTATAATTCCAAGCGGTTCAATTAGTTTTAGTGTAAATACCACCATTAATTCTCTCATTGTTGGCAATGCGGACGGATCTTCTATTTTAGCAACGCTAAATGGTAATTACAATAGTTTATACGTGACAACTAATGCATCATTATCAAACTGTAAATTAATCACCTTTTTAAATTTGGGGGTTAATGGAGATCTGGCTTTTACGAATGGTGAAATTCATAGTTTAATTCAAACAAATAATTTCAATTTCAATGCTGGAACTATATTCGGAACGCTTGTAGTCAGCAATATTATAAATTGGACAAGTGGTACATTAACCAAAGTGAACACAAATTTTAAAAATACAGATGAAACGACTTTTCGAAGAGTTCCCGTTTTATCAGTTAGTGGGCAATTAAACCTGATTGGCTCAGGAGATAAAAAAATATTTGACCAACCCTTTTATTTATATGGCGACGTAAATTGGTTAGATGGTAAAATTATAATCGGAGAGGGTGAACCAAATATATAAGTTTCTCAACGCTCACAATTCAGTTTTTGCGAGAACCTGCACTAAAAGTGCAGATAATTTAGTGCAAAAATTTTCTGTCGTAGCATACCAAACCTATCACAAATTCCACTAAGTTCGATAAAGTTTTAGTGGAATTAGCGGTATATGGTCGTGTATGAAATCCCGTGTAAAACTTTTAAATCGGCGAATCTCTTAAAAATTAAAAACGACCCCACTTAATTCCATTTTAATCCCTATTTTTGCGTTTTATATTTTTAAACTTTGCAAAAAGCGCAAAAATTATAAGTGCCAACACTCGCACACAATGCTTCAAAAAAAGTCCAACACTTCAATTAAAATAATGATTTCATTTTTACTTTCTGCCTTAGTATGGTGGAGCTGCGATACTTCGCCCACGATTCAACAAAAAACAGGTTTAGATTCAACCCAAATTATAACTACACCCCCGACAGAAAAAATTGATACAGTTGCAGCCTTTTTTAAACCCTCGAAATTAGTGGCGGCTAAAATTGATAGCAATACACGCGTTATTTATTTAACCATGGATGACGGACCGCTCGCACCGAGCGATATGTTGCGGCAAATTGCTGAAGGCAAAAATATCAAAATTTCTGAATTTGCTGTAGGTAAACATGCTTTTATCAGCAAAACTTTGATGCATCATCTGGAAGATATGCGGGCATCGCCGAATATGGAAGTTTTAAATCACAGTTACAGTCATGCGAACGGACGATATGAACATTATTACCATAATCCGGAATTTGCTTTTAACGACATCATGAACAATCAGACAAAGTTGAACATTACTCAAAAAATTGTGCGAATGCCAGGTAGAGATATTTGGGCAACGCCGCGTTTAAAACTTGGTTGGAAACAAAATGGTGGTAGCACCGCTTCTATGCTTTTCAATAACGGTTACACTGTTTATGGTTGGGATATTGAATGGGAGCATTACGGAAAATCGAGCTTGCCGAAAGTCACACCCGAAAAGTTTGTTGCCATGGTGGATGAAGCGTTCTCAAACAGCGAAATGGCGACGCACAATCATTTAGTAATTTTAGGTCACGACGAAATGTTGATACACGAGCGCGGCAAATCCGATTTCGTCCGCATTGTAGATATGCTTATTCAGCGAGGCTATGTTTTTGAATTTATAAGTAATTACCCTTAAAAAAGCTATGGGCTATAAGCTGTGAGCTATGAGCTTCCGATGGTTAGCAAATGCTCCTAGCTCATAGCTCTTAGCTCATAGTTTTTTATTATGACCAGAAACGATAATTTAGTAAGCGCGTTAACGGTGCTTTATCGGAATAGAAAAAAATTAATCTACACGATACTCAGTGTTGTGATGGTAACGGCGTTGGTTAGTTTTATTTTTTTAGATAATTACTACAAATCGAAAACAACGTTTTTAGTAGCGAGTACGGATGCTTTTAAACCCGAACAAGTTTTTGGAAACTCTACCAAAGATATCGAATATCAAGGAACGGAAAACGATATTGATAGAATTTTAACCATCGCGCAATCGCCTGAATTGTACGATTATCTCATCCAAAAATTTGATTTATACAAGCACTATAAAATAGATTCTACAAATGTTAAAGCCCCATTTAAAGTGCATGAAGTTTTAAATAAACTTTATGATGTAAAAAAAACAACGCACAATGCGATAGAAGTAACTGTTGAAGACACTGATAGCAAACAAGCGGCTGCGATGACATTCGCCGCGCGAAATAAAATTGATGAGATTGCTCAACGGTTAATTAGAAATACGCAAGGTGGCATGGTTAAAACTTTCGAAATCAGTTTAGCAGAAAGAAACGCCAATATTATTCGACTGAGTGATTCGCTTCAGAAGTTGCGTCAAAAATTTGGCATCATTGATCCAGATAAAGAAATAGAAACCATTACTGGCAACGCATCGCAATCAGAAAGTAATTTTATCAGAAATAAAGCGAAGTACGAATCGGCGAAAGCAAATGAAAACGTTAAACGCGATACTTTAGCCTTACTAAAAGCAACTGCCGACGGATACGAAAAAGAAGCGGTTCTCTCAAAATCGAAACTCGAACGATATAACGAAGGCTACAACGCTATATCGCAAACTAAAGAAGTGCTCGATTACGAGCGGCTGCAAAAAAACCGCGATAACCAAAAATATATTCAACTCAACGCCGCCTACAAAACCAATACTTCCGCCATAATTATTACGGAGGAGCCGCGTGTTGAAGTTGAAAAATCGAGACCCAAACGTTCCATAATAATTTTAACGTCGTTTTTAATTGCCACATTGTTTTCTATCATTGGAGTTTTACTTTTCAATAATTATAAAAATATTCCTTGGAAAGACATCGCGAATGATGATCAAGCAGTTTAAAGCCTTGAACTTTGAAAGTTACAAACTACAGTAGCGCAAAATTAAAAAGATAAAACTACAAATAAATAAAACGCGCATGGCACAAAGGTCGAATAAAACAGCGCACACCATAAAGCTCGCATCTCAGAGTTCATGGCTTTTTGTAGTTTTTGCTGCATTAAGTATTGTGTGTGCCGCTATTTCGGCTGCCTTAGAAACCATTATTCCATTAGCAATACCGATATCTTTTTTAGTCGCCTATCTATGTGTTGCTGATTACGCAATGGTTTTTTATTTGCTTTTGGCTTGCTTGCCTCTTTCGATGGAATACGAATTTCCAAACGGATTAAGTACCGATTTGCCGACAGAGCCGCTTATGTTTGGTTTAATGCTCATTTATTTGGTCGTTCGAGCAAACCAAAAACCTAAAACAGATGTGCTTTTTTGGCGACATCCAATTACTTTATTGATACTTTTGGCTTTTTTTTGGGAATGTATAACTGCGATGCATGCCGAAATATTGATTCGCGCAGTGAAACAGTGTGCTGCAAAATTTTGGTATATCTGTACTTTTTACTTTTTAGCTTCACATATTTTGCGCTCCGAAAAAGCAATGCGCGCAGCTTTTTGGTGTTTATTCAGTACGCTATTGTTTGGTGTAACCGTTACGCTCTTTCGGCATGGTTTAAAAGGATTTGCTTTTAGAGAAGTCAATTACGTGATGCAGCCATTTTTCAGAAACCATGTAATGTATGCGAGTATTATTGTCGTCATTTTTCCTTTAGTTTGGTTGGCGTTAGATTGGTATGAAAAAAATAGCGCAACACACATTTTTTTATATCTCGGTGGATTTATTCTTTTGCTTGGCGTGCAGTTTGCATATACGCGTGGTGCGTATGTGGCTTTAGTGGGAGCTTTGGGTTTTTATTTTATTGTGAAATACCGAATCACAGCTTGGTTCTTAGGTTTGAGTTTGTTGGTAGCAGTTATTTTTTTTAAAGGATTAATTGAGGACAATCATTTTATGGCTTATGCCCCACGTTACGAACGCGCTATCACGCACTACAAATTTGAAAACTTGGTAGAAGCCACAGCTAAAGGCGAAGACGTTTCGACGATGGAACGCGTTTACCGTTGGGTAGCAGGTGTTCAAATGATTGCCGAAAAACCTTTTTTAGGTTTCGGCGCCGGCAATTTTTATACATCCTATCGTCCATATACAGTCACGCGATTCAAAACGTATGTCAGCGCGAACGAAGAACAAAGTACAGTACATTGTTATTTTTTATTACTCGGCATAGAGCAGGGCATTCCTGGAGCGCTCATTTTTATCGCTTTGTTGTTCGTTGCGTTTTTGCGTGGTCAGAACGTATATCACAGCACCGATGATAAAATGATTAAGCGCATAGTTATGTCAATGCTACTCATTCTATTCATTATTTTGCAACTTATTCTTATCAACGACCTCATCGAGACCGATAAAATTGGTGGTATGTTTTACTTAACTTTAGCTGTCATTACTGTTTTAGACGTGCGTTACTTCAAGACAAATGAAAATGAACCCGCAAACAACATAGTGATTCATTCAGAGATAGTGGATGAAGATTTAATGCCCAATCGTAAAAAAAGAATTTAAAATTATGCCCCTCAATGCTCCTTATTTTTAAATAATCTAA
>JAYVVO010000114.1:0-2035 GCA_043786955.1 Saprospiraceae bacterium | reverse complement strand
AGCTAATTGGTTTACAAACGAGCGATAAAATTTTAAAAGTGGGCGATGCGCCTTTCACGAAACTGAACAGTCAGGATTTGTTGAAAGGAATTCTCTTTGGCAATAGCAAAACGATTGAAGTAGAGCGTAACGGCGTGAATAAAGTGATTGATCTACCGAGTGATGTGTTGCTGACGCTTTCAAAATATTCCAACAAAGGCAAAGATTTGTTTTTAGTACCCGATCCGTTTAAAATTGGAATGGTCAATAAAAATTCGCAAGCCGATAAAGGTGGCGTAAAAGAAGGCGATGCGGTATTGTATATCAATGACGAACCTGCGCAATATTTTAGTTTGTTTCAACGCGTGGCACAAAAATACAAAGCACAGGAAACGACGTGGCGCGTGAAACGGAATAATGATACATTAAACCTTAAAGTAACTTCGGATAGTAAAGGTAAATTTGGTTTCGTTGCAGCGTCGGAGGTAGAAAAATTTTACGATATAAAGCGCAATAATTATTCATTGGCGCAAGCGATACCGCTCGGTTTTCATCGCGGCATGAGTTTTCTGTCCGATCAAGTTTCGGGAATGGGAAAATTATTTACGGGTGAGATAAAAGCGAAGGAAAGTATGGGTGGATTTATTTCCATCGCCGAAAACTACGGTAAAACGTGGGATTGGGAACGCTTTTGGGTGATTACTGGCAGTCTTTCGCTCGTTTTAGCTTTTATGAATTTGTTACCTATTCCTGCACTTGACGGCGGTTACGTCGTTTTTTTACTCTGGGAAATTGTTACAGGCAAAAAAGTGAGCGATAAATTTTTAGAACGCGCCGTCACTGTAGGTTTCTTTCTTCTATTGGCACTCATTTTAAGCGTTAACGGTTTAGATATTATTCGAAAGATTTTTGGTTAGATATTTTGCCGTTCAAAAAATAATTAAAAGCCTACGTTGTGTGTTTCGCAAACACACAACGTAGGCTTTTTTTAGTTTAATCGTGAAAGTTTTTAAGATATTACATCTTAATTGACCATTCATTTAAACTCGCGCGCCATTATTTAATGATGGCTAAGTATTAAAAACAAAAATTTAAAATAGTTGAAAGTAAAATAATTATTACTTGGGACACATTAACTGGTGTTAAGCAAAGAGGTGCGTAGTACCTCAATCTTTGTAGCAAATAAAAATTCAAAGTTTAGGAGGTGCTGCGCACCTCAACATTGTTCGCTTTAGGTTAAGGCGTGCTGCACCTTACGAAACTTTATTTTTATAGAGTTCTACAAATATTGAGGTGCGCTGCACCTTGCGGCACATCAATTATTAATTTTTTTTCAAAATAATTTGGTCAGAAGTAAAATAAATATTTACTTTAAATTACAAAGTAATTTGCAAATATGAAATCGCAAGAAGAACAATTATTAGAATTGCGCCAAATTAGAAGTATCATGGAGCGCTCTACGCGTTTTATTGGGTTGTCCGGATTTTCTGGCATAGTGGCTGGCATCTGCGCTTTGGTTGGAGCAGCAGTTCTTTATTATTATATTAATGCTGCTCCCTTCGAAAGTGACTATATTAATTATTGGAAAGCTGTGCAAACCAAAAAATGGGGAATGGGATATCGCACTTTTTTATTTCTGGATGGCACTGTAACAGCTTTGTGTGCTTTCGCCTCAGGTGTTTATTTTACGATGCAAAAAAATAAAAAAATTGGGCAAAGTACTTTCACCAAATCGGCGTTGCGATTACTTTTTCATTTGGCTGTGCCTTTATTAACGGGTGGCGTATTCTGTTTAGCGTTATTATATTAAGGTCTCATTTTTCTGATGCCGGCTAGAACTTTAGTTTTTTACGGATTGGCTTTGGTCAACGGAAGTAAATATACTTTACACGAAGTTCAGTATTTGGGTTTTTCTGAAATTATTTTAGGTCTCGGCGCCACTTTCATTACTAATTATTCAATCGAACTTCGGGCGATAGGTTTTGGTGTACTACACATCATTTATGGTGCATGGATGTACTATAAATATGAAAAAAATAATGGTTAATGATTAATG
>JAYVVO010000113.1:0-2037 GCA_043786955.1 Saprospiraceae bacterium | reverse complement strand
AATTACTAACGAAAGGTTGTATGCACTTATTTTTTCGTCGAAAAAAATTAATAATTACAAGTCTATTCATGCAGCATATAACTTTAAGGAATTAAACTTGACTTCCTTAATTTTTTTTCATAATTTTCTTGCGAAAGTGGGCATCGCGCTAAATCCAAAAAATCATTCTTTTTGAGGTTGCATTGCTTTGACATTTGAGCTATTAAAAAATCGCCCAAGTCATCCATATTATGGCTTATTTTAGTTCTTAAAATTACAACGTTATCATAAACAAAAGCTAAATGATAGTGATCTACACATCTTCCCTCAGCTGTAATAAAACCTTTATTATACAGATTTTTTAAAGTTTTCTTAGCATCTAAAACAGCCATATCTATTCGTGAACTTTTTTAACAATGAAATTTATAAAGTTTTTCGCGCGTAATAGGTGCGCAGCAAGTTGTGTATCTTTATATTGGTTGCAGCTATAAAATGCCTCATCAAACTCTCCTTGAAAATTTTCTACCGCTTCGGCAAGTGTCATTCCCGTTCCAACTAAAACGAGCATTTCGTTTTCTAAAATAAAGACATTATCCTCATCAATCTCCCATTTGCATTGCAGAGGACTGTATAATTCGTAAGTTCGAGTACCAGATTGAATTTTTTGGAAAGTGTATGCCAGTCCATTCGTTTCAGGCAAATGGTATTCAGCTAAAACTTTTGGTGCGCCAATTACTTGCCCATCAATTTTAGTAACTTGCACTTGTTGCAAATAAATTTCTTGAACCGTCATATTTTAAATATTGAAACACTGCAATGATACAAATTTAGCAGTTTTTTTTTAAGATTTACAAAAAATGATTAAAATCTTAAATGCTATAGTGAAGCGGAATGAAAGGATGAGATATTTTTATAAATGCGAAGTAGTTGAATCAACTCTGTATTATAGCAATAATTCCCATTAAAACCAAAACGCCACCCGTGAGTAAACCTGCATTGTGTTCAATGCGATGCCAATTTATTTTTTTTAATCCGTGTTGCACCAAATTTATCCAAATGAGCATCCCAGAAATAGAAATAACGGCATACACAAAAACCAAAAGCGCAACGGTTACAAAACCAAATTTACCTGCATTAAAAAAAATAGCAACTACTTCAATGCACGGCGAAAAAAACATCAGCAGCAATAACTGAAGCATCAACGCACGGAAAGAAACATTTTTCTTATCCAAACTATCGGCAGAGAAATGAAAATGATGATGTTTGTAATGGCGATAGATAAAAAATAAACCGTACGCAATCAGCAAAATGCCTGAAAATTGATCGAAACGGTTTGAATATTTTTCAAACAAAGTCCGACCTAAAAAACTAATGCCGATGCACAACAGTACGGTACTCAACACGTGCGCTAAACCCAAATAAAAAGTAGCGCGTAGTGTTAACGCTTTCGACCAACCTGCATTTTTAGATATAACAGTAATCGGCAACCAATGACTCGGTATTAAGGCATGAAAAAAACTGATGAGGCTGACAGAAATAAATAGTGCGTTCATACAGCAAGTTTACAACAGTACGCGCTAAAAGAAGAAAGCCGAGTATGAATTTCTTCACCTCGGCTTTGCTTATACGTAGTTTGCTAGCTAATTGGTATTTTTATTCTGCCGCAGCAACTGCTGGTTCAGCAGCGACAACTGCAACAGGAATTTTTTCTGCAAGTTTCTTTTGTGCGGATTTCATGTCTTTGCCAATCGAAGATTTTAATTCTTTGATACGCGCTTTCTTACCGACAACATCGCGAAGATAGTATAAACGTGCGCGACGTACTTTACCGCGTTTTAAAACTTCAATAGAGTCAATACTCGGTGAACCCATAGGGAAAATACGCTCTACGCCAACACCGTTTGAAATCTTTCTGACAGTGAAAGATTTATTTTCGCCGTGTCCTTTAATTTGAATGACATCACCACGGTATGCCTGAATACGCACTTTATCACCTTCCGTAATTTTGTAGTTCACAACTATATTATCACCCGATTTGAACGCGGGTAGTTCACGCTT
>JAYVVO010000112.1:0-2050 GCA_043786955.1 Saprospiraceae bacterium | reverse complement strand
GGTCAATATATTTCAGAAGTGTTTTTAAATTTTCACCAGATGTTAAAAGTTTTGCAGATTCAATGTGACGCGCTTTTAATTTTTCAAACTCGACTAAATAATTTACATCGCTATTTTCTGCTTTTTTAGCCACATCAATTAAACTATCTGTTACACCTCCGAAAGCAGAAAATACAACAGTAAATGCTTCGCCCGCTTTTACGTATTTTTTAAGAATTTCTACAATTCCTTTTATTCTTTCTGGCTTTGCGACGGATGAGCCGCCAAATTTTAAAACTTTCATGAGCAATAGTTTCCAAAGTTGCTAGGTCTTTAAGAGCTAACAGGTTTAATTTAAATTTATTTAAATAGTTTTTTAACGTTAAAAAAAACGCGATGGCGATAATTCAGAGAATAATTTTTTCTTCTTAATATAATACGCCCAAATAATTGAGCCACGATACATTCCTTTTTTATTATTCGGTGCAATTCGATTTTTTTCAATCACCACAGCATCGTACTTTTTTTGTGCTTTAAGTTTTGAAAGTTGCGAAATAAAAGCACCTTGCGCTCTAAAAATAGCGGCAACGTGTTTAATTTTAAAAGAAATTAAAAATTTTGCAGCAGCTACATAATCTAAAAACATTCGTGCTACGATTAAAAAAAAAGTATTGCTGCCCAAATTGTTTTTGTATAGAGCGAACAAACTATTTCTAAAATTAAGGTAAGTTTTTTTCGGATTGAGATAATCTAAAGTGCCACCGCCGACGTGACGCACTCGACTTAAAGGTTGCACCATAATTTTATATCCCGCACGCTTTAATCGCCAACAAAAATCAATCTCTTCCATGTGCGCCCAAAAATTTTCATCGAAACCTTCAAAAGCGTGCCATAAATCAGCTCGGACAACGATAGCAGCACCAGTTGCCCAAAAAATTTCTTCAACACTTTCGTATTGTTTTTTGTCTTTTTCTAAAGTATCGAAAATTCTACCGCGCGCAAAGGGATAACCGAGCGCATCTATGTAACCACCGGATGCACCCGCGTATTCAAAAGTTTTGCGTTTATCGAAACTCTGCACTTTAGGTTGAATGGCGGCAATAGTTGTATCAGTTTCGAATAAATTTACGATGTGCGTCAACCAACTCGGCGCAGGTTTCACATCCGAATTAATGATAGCGTAATAATCGAAACCCGATTGATTGAGTTTTGAACGCACTTGTAAACGTTCATCTTTTAAAGCCAAGTTATAGCCTTTTGCAAAACCGTAATTCGTTTTCAGTTCAATGAGTTTAATTTTATCTAAACCGTTCGCTGCGGGTATGCCATCTAAATTAATTTCTCTCAGTGCTTCAATGCTATTATCGGTTGAACCATTATCGGCGACAAAAATTTCGATATTTCTATATTCCGATTCACAAACATAAGGCAGATATTCTTTTAAAAATTGCGGTGTATTATAATTTAAAATCACAATTGCGACGCGCGCGTTTTTTTTACTTTCTTCCGTTGTTAAAAAATCGCGACTCATTACTTCATCATCAGCGAGTTGCACAACCAATTGTTCTAAACTCGTAAAAGGTTTATCGGGACGTAAAAATGCAACAATTTCTACACGTATGTTTTCGCCATAAATATTTTGCTTGAAATCAAAAATATTTACTTCCAGCGTGATGTTGCTGTGTTCTTTCAAAACAGGTCTATCGCCGCGATACAACATACCGCGATAACGCACATCTTTCACCCAAACATACACGGCATAAATCCCAAACGGCGGAATAATTTTATGTTTTTCTGTAATCTCAATATTCGCCGTCGGGAAGCCAATTTCTCTACCAATTTTTTGTCCTTCCACTACCACGCCACTCATCGTAAAAAAATAACCTAAAAGTTTATTGGCGGTTACAATATCTGCTTTTTCAATCGCACTTCTAATTTTTGTTGAAGAAATTTCTATACTCTGAACGACGTGTTTCTCAATTTCTATTACCTGATAATTAAATTCCGAGGCTTTACTTTTCAAGAAATTTAAATCACCCGAACGTTTAGTGCCAAACCTGTGGTCGTAGCC
>JAYVVO010000111.1:0-2053 GCA_043786955.1 Saprospiraceae bacterium | reverse complement strand
GAGTGAAGGCTTCTGGTATGTTTAAAATTATTTTTTTGCAACTGGTACTTCTGCCTTTTCTAAAGTGAAACTAAAAGTTGTACCCACGTTTTCAGTGCTTCGCACATGAACCGATTGATTGTGTGCCTCCAAAATATGCTTTACAATCGAAAGACCTAATCCTGTTCCACCTACATCGCGACTGCGGTTTCTATCAACGCGGTAAAAGCGATCGAATAAATGTTTGAGATGTTGTGGTGCAATGCCGATGCCGTTATCACTCACTTCTGTAAGAATAACTTTATCCATATCGTAAAATCCGATTTTTGTATTACCGCCAATTTTGCCGTATTTTATAGAATTATTAATTAAATTGTTAAGCACTTGGCGAATATACTCTTTATCGGCGCGGACAAAAAAACTTTTTGCCATGTCGTTTTTGAAACCCAATTTTGCTTGCTTGTTGAGTGCTTTTATTTCGAGTTCTTCAAAAATTTCTACCGCTAATTGGTATAAATCGAAAGTCTGTAAATCGAGCACCATTTTACCTGTTTCTAATTTCGCAATAGTTTCTAAATCTTCCACAATATGTTGCAAGCGTTCAACATTGCGCGAGGCTTTAGTCAGAAAAGTCATATTAACTTCCGCATCATTAATTGCTCCGTCTAAAAGAGTGTGAATATATCCTTGCACGTTGAAGATGGGTGTTTTCATTTCGTGCGACACATTGCCGATATAATTGCGGCGATAATCTGCTAATTCTTGCAGGCTGGCAATTTTTTTGTCTTTACTTTCTGCCCACGCTTGTACGTCTTGTTCTGCATCGTCTAAGCTTTTATTGTCATCAACGAGCGGTTTTGTTTCGGTTCTGCGTATTTCCGTTATGTTTTTGTAAATCACTTTTATCCGTTGCGATAAAAATTTTTCAATCATAAATTCTATACAGAAATAACTGACCACAAAAATAAGTATGGGAAGAAAAATTAAATTAAAAGCTTTGGATAAACTGCTTTCCGTAAAAATTGAAAAAGCAACGACGCTAAAACAAATCAATGAATTGATTATGCCTGTGTAAATAGCAATTTGTTTCGGCGAAATATCTTTCATGTTGTTTGAAAAAAAGAATAAATTAATGCTCCGTCGCCGACTTTAATAATCGAAACGGTAGCCAATACCTTTGAACGTTTTTATATGATCGGAAGTTAATTTTTCGCGTAATTTTCGGATGTGTACATCAATTGTTCTATCGCCCACAATTACGTCATCACCCCAAATTTTATTATAAATTTCTTCGCGTGTAAAAACTTTTCCCGGTTTAGAAACCAACAAAAGCAAAAGTTCAAATTCTTTTTTAGGCATATCAATTGAAACGTTGTTGCGCGTTACTGTAACGCGTTCCTTATCAATTTCTATGTCTGCAATTTTAATGATGTGGTCGTTTTCAATTATTTCTACGGATGTTCGACGGAGCAACGCTTTAATGCGACTCGCAAAAACTTGTGGTTTAATAGGTTTCGTGATGTAATCGTCGCCACCGACTTCTAAAGCATTTATTTGTGAAAGGTCTTCATTTTTTGCCGTTAAAAAAGCAATAACCGATTTATCGAGTTCAGGAATAGTTCTAATTCTTCTGCACACTTCAACGCCGTCCATCTCTGGCATCATTATATCGAGCACAATGAGTTGCGGAATTATTTTCTGTGCTAATTCTAAACCTTCGCGACCATTTGTAGCTGTGTGCACTTCATAGCCTTCTTTTTTCAGATTGTAAGTTAAAAATTCAAGTATGTCCAATTCATCATCAACAATTAATATTTTCTGCATAAGTTTAGTTTCCACAAAATTAGAATGGATTCAAGCTAATATTGCCTATCCAATATTAAGTAAACATTAATTTTTTGTTGCTGATTTTTCTAACTCAGCGTTTACGCATTTATAAAATTCCAAAAATTTTTCTGGATCGGCAACAAGTTTTTTATAAACCGAGTCAAACTGTGCGCGTGTGGTGTTATTTTTGTAGAAAATTTGTTGTGTATAGACTTCGCTCATGCTGTCGCGCACATTATTTTTTTCA
>JAYVVO010000110.1:0-6012 GCA_043786955.1 Saprospiraceae bacterium | reverse complement strand
CAACACAAAGAACTGATAAACGCGAGAAGTATAAACTCTATCAAGAGTTTGGTGTACAAGAATATTGGATTGTTGACCCAAACAATAAAAGCATTGATGTTTTTTCATTAGAAAATAATCGCTACGAAAATCTTTTTGTTGCTACTGATAATGAAACTATTCAATCGCAAGTATTAGAAGGCTTTAGCTTGGAAGTGTCGCAAATATTTATTTAAAACTATGCAAGTCGTCAACCTCGCAGAAAAATTCAGTTTATTCACTGAAACTTGGTCACCTAAAATAATAGGTGAATTAAACGGACAACACGTAAAACTCGCACGTTTGAAAGGAGAATTCGTTTGGCATAGCCACAAAGATGAAGACGAAATGTTTTTAATTATTCAAGGTTCGCTTGTCATTCAGTTCAGAGATAAAACCGTTACGCTCCATCCAGGCGAAATGATAATAATTCCGCGGGGTGTTGAACATAACCCGATTTCAGACGAAGAAGTTCTTCTCATGCTTTTTGAACCCGCGCAAACAAAACACACAGGCGAAGTAGTACACGAACTTACCCAAACTGTTTTAGAAAAAATTTAGGAATAATATTTTTCGCTTTGATAGCTTTTGCCTTTTATCCCTCAGCGCTTGTGTTTATATTAACTGTAGCACGTTATTGGTAGCAGTTTTTGTATTCAAACGATGCCATGATTAGGATAAATCTTTTTAGAATTTTTAACATCAAAGGCGAGTATTTATTTAATTTTTCTTATTAAATAAATAATAATTTCTAATGAGATTAATGATGATGTGAATTATGATAATGTTCCTTTAAAAGGTCTTCACCAAAATCACCGTTGAAATCGCGCCAGACTGTATGAATGTGGTTGGCATTATTTTGCGTGTTATCGAACTCGATTAAGAAAGTTTTTCCCTGCACTCTATAGTAATGCGGCAGTCCAATCTTCATTCCACCTGCCCATCCAAAGCGTATCAAATTCATGTCTTCCGCCAAAATTTTTTTCATCCGGGCATTTTTATTGGCAGTTGTCATAGACATTAAGTAAGCAACAATTAATTTATTGAGTATTGCTTTCTGCTCAAGTTTCAGTTCTGAAGCCAAAATTCCTACTGCTTTTAATGGTCCGACTTGTTGCGCATTAGTAGTAACAATGTCAGAAAAAGCCGTTAATTGAACTATTGCTTTTTGTTTTTGCTCATCAGTAAGCGAATTTACAAGTTCAAAGCCTAAATCTTCTTCATCCTTAATGACACGAAACCCTTTTTTGGGTCCACTTTTAACTTCAGCAGGATTGGCTCCAAAAAAGAAAGGTGCAAATTCTAACTTGTCATCTACTGTGGTAAAGTTGAGCGTTATATGATGACCAGTAAATTTCCATCCCCAAATACTGTCTTTGTTTGGGGTGCCATATACAGATACGTAGTAATTTTCAGGAATTCTACTCGGATTATTAGGTTCTAACTCTTTTAAAAGGTATTCAAACTCCATGATATTTTGAGTTCTTTTATAACCTTCATTGCTCAAATAAGCTTGTAGAAAGGTGTAAAAATTCTTTTTTTGCACGCTGTCGAGGTCTTTTATCGCAACACCAGAGCGAAAAATCATTGTGGCTGGCACATAATGCCATTCATACCGATTCATTTCATTAAAAGGGAATACGGCATTTTTATTTTGCACCTTGCTTAAAGAATTAACAAAAGCCATCGCTTTATCAGAACCAGAATGAGTTTCTGACGTATTTTGAGCCAATAAAAAGTATGGGAAAAGTAACAATAATAATAACTTCATAACATTGTTCTATTTGCGCTATAAGTTATGTAATCTCGCCGAATTTATTCTAAATTTTTGGGAAGTTTTTTTATTTGACCACTTTTTTAATCACAGCATCTCCAAACAATAAGTACATTTCTGATAAAGCAAAGTTTGAGTTTTCAAAATTGAAGCCCGACAACTTTTTAGCATTTTCGATAGCCGTTTTCAAATCAAATTTTAGTCTTTGGTAAATATCGTATTTTTGAGTGAAATACTTTTGTGTTTTTTCATAATCTGACAGATATTTTTTGAGTTGATTACCTGCCTAATCGCAAGTATTAAAAAACTTTCCAGTGGCTTCAAAATGCAGAAAGAACCAAAACTCCAAACACGGATTATCAATAATCACTTTTTAGTTTAATTATGTAATTTAATTATAAATTTACGCTAGAAAATTTAATTTTTAATTTTTTTTCGTTTTTTTTTCAACTCTAAAAAATTTCAATTGATAAACTAATTGAAGCGTCTTAAATAATCGGGAATTTGGATTCAATTAATTTTTTTCAGTAGAATTTAAGTTTAATTCCATCTGAATGTTGCAACGCTCATATGGTGTTGATTGATCAAAAATTTCTTGAAAACCTAGTTTACGATATAAATTTAGTGCTGGCACTAAAACCGTATTACTTCCAAGATACAGTTTAGACGCACCAACCGATTTTGCTTTATCAATACAGGCATTACCCAATAAAAACCCAATTTTTTTTCCTTGTGCTTGGGGCGAAACTGCCATTTTAGCCAATTCAAGAACGGTATCGTTCATTTTTATGAGTGCGCATACGCCAACTGCTACACCATCGAGTAGAGCGACAAAAATAAACCCCCCTTTATTCAAAATGTATTCATCTGGATGATCTAACGCTTTGTAATCGGCGGCTTCCATTTTAAAATATTTTGAAATCCATTCTACGTTGAGTTCACGAAAGGCGTTTTGAAATTGAGGTTCGTAATTAATAATTTCTACACAATCCATTGCTGATATTCTTTTTTTGCAAATGTACTTTGCAAATGCTAATTTCAGTATTTTTTGCTTTATTGTAGTTTATTTAAAACATTTTGCAGCTCGAAAAACTTATATTGTTTGAAAATACTTAAAGTTTAATTTAGACGAACCGCAGTCTATAATTTAATTTCGCACCCTGAAATAAAATTGCTATTGATGAAAAAAGAAGTTTATAATACAGACATAATTATTATTGGTGCTGGACCTGTTGGTTTATTTGCCGTTTTTGAAGCTGGACTTTTAAAATTGCGCTGTCACCTCATTGATGCGTTGCCACAAGTCGGCGGTCAACTTACAGAAATCTATCCTAAAAAACCCATCTACGATATACCGGGTTATCCGTCCGTTTTAGCAGCTGAGTTGGTTGAAAATTTAATGACGCAAATAAAACCGTTTAACCCGCATTTTACTTTAGGCGAGCGCGCAGAAAGTATTGAGCGATTAGAAAACGGTCATTTTCTTCTAACAACACATCGAAAAACGGTGATTGAAGCTCCCGTGATTTTTATTGCTGGGGGACTTGGAAGTTTTGAACCGCGTAAGCCACCTATTGAAAATATTACGCATTACGAAGATCGTGGCGTTGAATATATGGTGCGCGAGCCAGAATTGTATCGCAATAAAAAAATAGTTATTGCTGGCGGCGGCGATTCTGCACTCGATTGGACAATTTTTTTGGCGGACTTGGCGCAGCACATTACGTTGATTCACCGTCGTTCGGAGTTTCGCGGTGCATTAGATAGCGTTGAAAAAGTGATGCACTTGAACGCTTCGGGTAAAATAAAACTTATTACACAAGCCGAAGTTGTGAAATTGCGCGGCGAAAAACATTTAACGGCGCTCGATGTTAAGCACGACGTAGAAGGTATATTACTGATTGAAGCTGATCATTTTATTCCATTGTTTGGTCTCTCACCTAAATTAGGACCGATAGGTGAGTGGGGTTTAAATATTAATAAATCGGCGATTGAAGTAAACACATTCGATTATTCAACGTCGGTAGATGGCATTTTTGCTGTCGGCGACATTAATACTTATTCAGGCAAGCTCAAACTTATTTTATGTGGATTTCACGAAGCGACTCTCGCTGTGCAGTCAGCGTTTAAAATTGTGCATCCCGATAAAAAATTATCGTTTAAATACACAACTGTAACTGGTATTGAAGGACTTACTGTATAAATAAAATGGGGTCACAGATTTAGTTAGGGACTTAGATGAACTTTTTAAAATCAGCATTTCAACTGATAAACTGTGGTTCCTAAAAATAAAAAAACCGTCATAAATCGGGATGAAGAATTATCCCGATTTAGACAGCACTACTCATAACCATTTAAATTATTTCTTGAAAGTGCGAACACTTTTTATTTCTATAACTTGATGCAAAGTTAGTAGCAAATAAGTTATCGTTAAATACCGAGTAAATTCTAATTTAAATAATTAAAAAAAGGAACTATGTTTGATTATCTTTTTGTATAAGAATTTATCTGAAACGAATCGTTTCAACGGGTGTGATGCGCGTAATGAGGTAAGTTGGTAACGTAATGAAGAGCAGAATGACAATAATGGCTAAAAAATTTATCTGAATTAGGTACGGCACGTCAAAGTAAATTGGTGCATAACTGAGATAATAATCCGATTCATTGAGTTTAATGAATTTAAAATAGTGCTGCAAAAGACCCAAACCCACGCCCAACAAATTACCAAGCGTTATTCCAACTACAATA
This sequence comes from Saprospiraceae bacterium, assembly GCA_043786955.1. GTDB lineage: Bacteria > Bacteroidota > Bacteroidia > Chitinophagales > Saprospiraceae > JAAFJT01. The sequence goes on along the minus strand of JAYVVO010000110.1, from coordinate 1,472 downwards.
ATGATTGCACCGTAGAAGAAAAAAATTTGTTGAATATGCGCATTACGCGCCCCGAGCGATTTCAAAATGCCGACCATATTCGTTCGTTCTAAAATAAAAATCAGAATTGCAGTAATCATATTGATAATACAAATCGTGAGCATCAGAATAATGATAACGCGTTCGTTCACGTTTTGCAAATCGAGCCAATCAAAAATACCTGGTTGTTCTTCGCGTACCGTTTGCGCTGAAAGCTCGGCAGAAATAATTTCGTTGTAGATATAATTTTTAATGGTTTTGCTGTCGTCAATATTATCAACAAAAATTTCTAATCCTGAAATTTGATCGGGTTGCCAACCCAATAAATTTTGCACATCGGCAAGTGTAGTGATTGCAAATTTTTTATCGTATTCTTCCAAACCCGTTTTATAAATACCCGTCACATGGAACTGTACTTGTTTTTGTTCGTCGTTTTCTACAAAATACAAACGCAATTTCTTGCCAACACCCACTTCTAATCTATCGGCGGTCGTTTGCGAAATTAAAATCGGATGCGTTGAGTCGGTGTTTTGAAAAAATGCACCCGCAGCTAAATTATTTTTTAGGAATGACGAATCGAAATCACTACTTACTCCTTTCAAGAGCATTCCTTCAATCGTGTTTTTAGTTTTTATGATGCCTGCTTTTGTTGCATATGATTGCACGTGTCGTACACCGCCCAGCGTAGTATTAACTTTGCCGTTAAAAGTGTAATTCATCGGTTGAATTTGTTTTATCTGCGCCACAATGCGTGCATCGTAAATCATTGGAATAGGTTCAAATGTAGAGTTTACTATCGCAGAGTTAACGTGAATATGCCCCCAAAAACCAAACATTTTTTCACTGATTTCTTTCTTAAAACCTTTAATCATTGCCGAGGCGATAACAATAACGCAAATACTCAGGGCAACTGCCGAAATAGAAAGTATTAGAATGCGTCGCACAAACGAATTTTTCTCGCTGAATAAAAGTTTGTTGGCAATGTTTATCGAATACTTCATAAGAACAATTCCAAAATTAATTCCGAATTCTAAATTGCAAATTACGTTTGTTAATAGTTTCCGTAATTTGTAATTGATTTATCTTGTAGCAATTTTACGACATTATACCATCATTAAAGAATAAAAAACTTCTGCTCGCGCAAATTCGCGAAGCATATCAACATATTTATGTGGTTTTTAAAAATTCACCTCAATTTGAGTTAGACCCATTGAAAGTTGTGTTAGAAAATCTGGCGCTATTTAAAAATAAACGCGTTGCAACCATTATTTGTGGGAGTAACGTTGCATTATGGGATTTGAACAAATATTTTTGAGTTTAAGTGTTCATCTACCCGCGTTTAATTGCTTAACATTTTATCTTTAGTTTAATAGATAAGAGGATTTATAGCGGTTAAAAGTTTTACTAATTAAATTTCTACATAGACTTTTCCATCGACAATTTTAACGTCGTAC
>JAYVVO010000109.1:0-2063 GCA_043786955.1 Saprospiraceae bacterium | reverse complement strand
GGTATGTGTTTAAAACGTGGGAAGGTGAATTGCAAATGTCGAGTTTCATAACACCAGCCGATCCAAGTCAAACAATCAACGGTGGTAATATTTGGTTATTTTCTTCCGAAGGAAATGATGTAACTATTGACGCTCTAAAAAAAGCAGAACAACATGGTCAACGCGTCACGTTGCACTACAAAGAATACGTAAAAATTTTCCCTTGGCGTGGCGATACGCCTTATTTTATAATGGGTGTTGAGGATGTGAAGTAAAATAGCTTTGAGCCTTGAGCTATTTTTGTGCTTTAGAAAAAAAGAACGGCTCGGAAAAATCCGATGCCGTTCTAAACTAAAGAGACAAAAACTTATTTCTTGAAATCTTCAATGCGCTATCATAACCTTAAAAATATTCTGCGCACTTTCATTATTTATTTGCAACAAGTATAAACCAGACGGTAAATCTGATACAGATAGCTCGGCACTATTTTTAGTAACTCCCATTTTTACAGATTTAGATAAAACTATTTTTCCCGTAGCATCAAATAAATTTATAGCGCTATCGTAATCCGAATCTGTCTGTGGTGTAACAATATTTAAAATATCTGACGTTGGATTGGGAAACAAGCTGAAAGTATTTGCACTACTGTGTTGATAAGCGCGTTTTAAATTTTGATTGGTACTTAAATTTGAAACACTATTACTAAATAAGGAAGCTTCAAAACTACTTTTAATCCCTAACGAATAACAATTGGTGCTGTCCGAATTTCCATTATAACCATACACCACTATAAAAATAGAATCCGATTTCAGCGCATTGTAACTAATATTTTCATCCCAAGTGCCATCGTTCTCTGAACTACTAATAAATTTTCCTTGCGCATTAAAAATTTTCAGATCATAATCTGCTGGTAAGTTGGAAAGTTTTATGGTGTAATGCGTGCCTGCTTGTGTTTTAAAATAAAACCAATCGCGATCGGTAGCGTCGCTGATAACTGCATTGATTGTAGCATTAGAAGAAATTTGTTTGCTCTGTGCGCGCGAATTATTATTTTCATACGCATCTGAACATCGAATAACGGGAGGAGCTAAAGTTGTAAAAACTATTTCATCTGAATTTAAAACTAAACTCGATTTACAAGTGCTCGAAATGAAAACGTGGTAGGTCGTTTGACTTTTCAAATTCTGTAAGGAATATGAATTTGCATTTCCATCGAGCGGAATTAGTGTTTGAGAAGATTTATTTTCTTCAAAAAATACAATCTGTTGATCTGTCGTAGTAGTGTTTACTAACCAATTCATATTGGCGCTGTTTTCTGTAAAATTTGTTATAGTTGTGTTTTTTGCAGAAACGCAAATTATTTTTGGCGGCGGCGCAAATGTAGTAAAAATTAAAACATCTGAATTAAGTATTTCGCCAGTTTTGCAAACACTTGAAATGTAAGCAGCGTATTTAGTCTGGCTTTTTAAATTTATTGGAATAAAACTATTTGCTCCGATACCTAAATCTATAATCTGCTGACTCGATTGAGCATTATCCGTAATTATTAATTTTTGTTGCGTCGTTGTTGAATCTATTTTCCAATCGAAAGACGCGGCATTCTCAGTAATGGTTGAAACAGTAAAATTTTTTGCTGCAGTGCAATTCACAACAGGCTGAACTACAAAACTACAACCTAGTGAATTTAATATATCGTGTCGAGGCATATTGGGTTCAAACAAAGCCAACATTCGCGCTTTTTGTCCTTCTGTAAACAGATACATACAAGCATCGTTCACGTAATCCATAAAATTCATCGTCATTTCTGTAATTGCAGAACCACAACTATTACTTACAAAAGGCACGGACGGGCAACCATAATTAGCATTGTGATGTGTAGGCGTATCATCAACGCGGTCATCACCGCATTGCGAATCACCCCAAATATGAATGAGATTTAACCAATGTCCTATTTCATGCGTTAAAGTTTTGCCTTTATCGAAAGGTTTGAGCGAACCGATGCGCCCAAAAAACCGATAATCAATAACGATACCATCGCTGTTCGGCGAACCACCTGGAAATTGGCTGTAACCAATACTACCACC
>JAYVVO010000108.1:0-2066 GCA_043786955.1 Saprospiraceae bacterium | reverse complement strand
TCAGTGCATGGTGGTGTGCAAACCGATAAAATTTTTTTGAATGATATTACACTTTGGGCAGGCGAACCAGTAGATAATGAAAAAATAAATCCAGAGGCGCATACTTTTTTGCCTTTAGTGCGCGCCGCACTCAAAGCTGAAAACTATAAATTGGCCGATAGTTTAAACCACAAAATGCAAGGCAAAGAAGTGGCGGCTTATATGCCACTCGGTACGCTTTATATTGATATGAAACACGACAGCATGGCGACGAATTACGCGAGAAATTTAAACTTGAATGATGCGGTTGCTACAACTCAATATACAATTGGTGGTGTTGAGTATACGCGCGAATATTTCGTTTCACACCCCGATAAAGTTATGGTGATTCGGTTGAAAGCGAATACAAAAGGTAAATTAGCTTTTAGTATTCGGTTCAATAGTCTGTTGCCTTTTAAATCAAACCTCGAAGGTTTTAAAAACGTTCGAGGTTTGTCTTCGTCTGGCACAGCACCTGTTTATAAAAGTTTGACCGAAGAAAAATATATATTTGATCCGAAGCGAGGTACGCGGTTTACCAATGTAATTAAAATAGTTCAGACGGATGGAAATTTGGTGCAAACCGATTCTACGGTTGGTGTAGAGAACGGTAGTGAAGCAATTATTTTGGTTTCGACAGCAACAAGTTTTAATGGGTATGATAAAAACCCGAACACCGACGGCGTAAACGATGCAGACTTGGCAATGGCACAATTAAATGCTGCGAGTAAACACAATTTTAAAACGCTGAAAGAAAATCATGTTAGAGACTACCAATCATTTTTCAATCGCGTTGAACTGAATATTAATGGCAATCCTACGTCGGATTTGCCGACTAATAAACGCCTGATAGCTTATAAAGATGGCGCAAACGATCCGAGTTTGGAAGCGTTGTATTTTAATTTTGGTCGCTATTTAATGATTAGTTGTTCGCGCACACCGCGAGTACCTGCTAATCTGCAAGGACTTTGGAATCCGTATTTATATCCACCTTGGCGTAGTAATTATACCACAAATATTAATGCTGAAATGAATTATTGGGCGGCTGAAGTGTGCAACCTTCCTGAAATGCACCAACCGTTATTGAGTTTTATAGAAAATTATACACACACGGGCGCCGTAACTGCCAAAAATTTTTACGCTGCCAAGGGTTGGTGCGTTGCGCACAATTCCGATATTTGGGCGAGTTCAAATCCAGTTGGTGGAAATACGCAGTGGGCTAATTGGAATATGGGTGGTGCGTGGCTTTCGACGCATTTGTTTGAGCATTACGCTTTCACGAACGACACAGCTTTTCTAAAAAATTATGCTTATAAAATTATGCGCGGTGCTGCTGAATTTTGTTCCGATATGCTCATTGATGATGGTCGTAGCAATTTGGTAACGTCGCCTTCTACGTCGCCAGAAAATCATTACAAAATGCCCGACGGTTTTGTGGCGGCTACACTTTATGGTGGCACTGCCGATTTAGCAATGATTCGTGAATTGTTTTTACAGACGATTGCTGCGAGCCAAATTCTAAATACAGATTTTGCTTTCAGAGGGTCTTTAATAGAAAAATTAAAAAAGATTTATCCCTATCAAATTGGAAAAAAAGGAAATTTGCAGGAATGGTATTACGATTGGGAGGATGAAGATCCGCAGCATCGTCACCAATCGCATTTGTTTGGCTTATATCCTGGTCATCACATATCGGTAGAAAAAACGCCAACTTTAGCAGCAGCTTGTGAAAAAGTTTTAATCACTAAAGGCGATGAAACAACGGGTTGGTCTAAAGCATGGCGCACAATTTTATGGGCGCGTTTGCACAATGGCAACCACACATATAAAATGTATCGCGAGTTGTTGCGCTACGTTGAAGCAGATGGAAAAGTAAAATACAGTCAAGGTGGTGGAACGTATGCCAATTTATTCGACGCGCATCCGCCGTTTCAAATTGATGGAAATTTTGGTGGAACGGCAGCCGTAGCGGAAATGTTGGTGCAATCCAATTGTAGAAACGCCATGCTTGACGGCTCTACAATTGGAAGTGATTCTGAAGCCGACAC
>JAYVVO010000107.1:0-2074 GCA_043786955.1 Saprospiraceae bacterium | reverse complement strand
GCAGCTAAAAATTTATTAGCTTCATTGAATGCTATTAAAATGGATGAACTCCCCATGGATGTACATACGGTTTGGATGAAGGTGATGAAAGATTTAATGTTCGATGCCGAACATATTTCTGAAACGCAAGCAGTTGCGCACCAACGCGAACATTTTGCGTCTCTTTCTAAAAATATGTATGCGCTGATGAAAGTTTCTAAATCGGAAACAGAAACCTACTATCAATTTTGCCCGATGTATAACAAGGGAAAAGGCGCGAATTGGTTGAGTAAAGACAGCGAAATTAAAAATCCGTATTATGGTTCACAAATGTTGAGTTGCGGTAGAACGCAGGAAACTATAAAGTAAATTCATGGAGCTACATATAAAAAATATGGTTTGTAGTCGCTGTAAAATGGTAGTGAAGTCTGAGTTGGAAAAACTTGGACTTCACCTCATTGCGGTTGAGTTAGGCATTGTTAAAATAGAAGAAACATTGGACGATTCGTTTTTAAATGTCGTGAATACTTCGCTTAAAAAATTTGGTTTTGCAGTGATTGACGATAAGAAAGATAAGATTATTGAACGCATTAAAAACCTTATCATTGAATTGGTGCATTATCACAACAATGACTTGAATATTAATTTATCAGTTTATCTATCTACTGCGTTATTGCAAGATTATAATTCTTTGAGTAAACTGTTTTCTGAAGAAGAGAATATGACGATTGAACATTATTTTATTTCTCAGAAAATAGAAAAAGTTAAAGAGTTATTGACTTACAATGAATTAACGCTGAGCGAAATTGCCGACCAACTTAATTACAGTACGGTAGCTTATCTGAGTAATCAGTTTAAAAAAACCACAGGCTTTACACCGAGCTATTTTAAAAACCTAAAAATTCAGGAAAGAAGCAATTTGGAGGATTTATAGTTTTATAAATTTTATAACTTTTAGTCTAAATTGTACAACAGTTAAGGTCTCATCGTCCCGTAACTTTGTTTGAAAGAATATTCTTTTAGTCACCATCTTAAAAAATTAAAGATGAAAATTTTAAAATTAGTTTTTGCGGGCTTATTAATCTTTGTAACAAGTTTAACCGTGAGTGCGCAAAGCGATAAATCTGAACGCGGTTATAAATCTGAAAAAATAAAAGTTGAAGGTTTATGCACCGTAGATAAAAATCGGATTGAAAAAGCAGCTTTGACTGTTACAGGCGTGAAGGAAGCACATTGGAATGTTAAATCTAAATTATTGACCATTAAATACGATACTTACAGAAAGGACATCGTTGACTTAGTGGAGCAAACAATTGCTGCGGAGGGAAATGATACAGAGTCATTTAAGGCGGATGATATGGTTTATAACAATTTGCCAAAGTGCTGCCATTACAGAAAAGACAAATCGTAATTATTCAAACTAAAAAAATCTCGTCTCTACTTTGTAGGGACGAGGTTTAATACTAAAAAAAATGACGCACACTTATAGTTTAACAGGTATGACTTGCGGCGGTTGTGAAGCGAGCGTAAAAAGTAAATTGCTTAAACTGCCAGAGATTACGCAAGTTGATCTTTCAAAAGATACAAACTCTGCCACTATTTTGATGACGCAACATATTTCTGTGCATGATTTGCAAGAGGCGATCGGCGGAAATACTTCTAAATATCAAATTACGACATCGCACCATAATGAAGCGACCGAAGAGATTCGTTCGTGGTTTGAAACTTACAAACCTATAATTTTAATTTTTGGTTACATTACATTGGTTTCTGTGTTGGCGCAAGTAGCTTACAAAAGTTTTGACACCATGCTTTTAATGCGCCATTTCATGGCAGGATTTTTTTTGGTGTTTTCCTTTTTTAAATTATTGAACTTAAAAGGTTTCGCAGAAAGTTACGCCATGTACGACGTATTAGCCAAACGGATTCCGAGTTGGGGTTACGTGTATGCTTTCGTAGAGTTGGGATTGGGTTTAGCATACTTGGTCAATTTCAATCCGTACTTTACAAATGTTGTAACACTTGCTATTATGTCGTTGAGTATTATTGGCGTATTGCAAAGTGTTATTAATAAAAAGAAAATTCAATGCGCCTG
>JAYVVO010000106.1:0-6083 GCA_043786955.1 Saprospiraceae bacterium | reverse complement strand
ATCCTTCCGCATCGGCAGGTTGTACGCCGCTTTCTGTGCTTTACAGCAATCTATCAAAACCTATTGACTCCACTTATACTGTTAAATGGACGTTTAGTGATAGCACAAAATATTCTGACATTAGTCCAACAAAAATTTATACTACGCCGGGCACATATAGTGCTTTTTTACAAATCACTTCGCCGATTGGCTGTTACACGAGCAAAAATTTTCCGAATATTGCCAAAGTACGTCAAGGTACGCACGCCGATTTTGATTACACACCGATCCATGTGAGCACATATAATAACGTTGTCAATTTTATTGACAAATCGAAGAACGCGAGTATTTGGCACTGGTATTTTAATGAAAAGGCATTTAGCCCACTTGAGAACCCTACATATACTTTTCGCGATTCAGGCGTACAAACCGTTCGCCTCGTCACCGCCAATGCTTTTAATTGTTCCGATACTATCATTAAATATCTTGACGTTGTTCCGTTTGTGTCTTATTATTTGCCTAACGCTTTCACACCAAACAACGATAATAAAAATGATATTTTTCGCGGTGCTGGCATTACTGAAGGCATTCAAGGCTTTAAAATGACTATTTGGAATCGGTGGGGTGAGCGCATTTACGTGACGGATGATCCTGCGGTGGGTTGGAACGGTAAAAAATATAATACAGGTGAAGACGAGCCTCAAGGTGTTTATATGTGCGTCGTAAATTATTTAACACCACGTGGCGAATACAAAGAAATTAGGAGTTATGCCACGCTTATAAGATAGCTATGAGCTTTGAGCACAGTTCGAGAGGTGAAGCTCTAAGCTCATAGCTTCAATTAATTTTAGCAGTTGAAGAGTTGCGTGTTACAATTGTATTTTTTGGTGCGTACAGAACAAAATGATGCTTCTCAATAATTTTGGTGCTGTTGGCAACAATATTATTTTTCATAAATGGCAAACTTATGTACAACTGTGCATCCATAGTTTGAGTTTTTATTAAATAACGACCTGCCTCAGTGAGAGACTTCATCATTTCGGGCGAGAGGTTGTACCCATCAACAAAAAGCATCAAACGCACTTGATGCACGTTTTCAGTTTGTATTACCTGAACTGAATCGAAAGAATCGAAAATAAATTCGTTTTCAGCGCCAAGTTGAAAAGTTTTGGCAAATGTTTTGGAAACTACATTTTGAGCAGAAAGCCCAAAAGCATTCATAAAGCAAAATAGAAGGAAAGCAGATTTTTTCATACAACTTAATTTAAAGATGTTGAAAATAGTTTTGTTTACTTGTTTGAACCAAATTTACGGTTGTTAATTTTAATTTCCAAATTTATTTTAACAAAGCCGTTAGCATTTAGCCTTGAGCTTTGAGCTACCAATCGCGAATGGCGCTCAAAGCTCATAGCTAAATTCTTACTGTTTAGAAAAAACTTTATCCAAGAATTGATACCGCGCATCGTCTTTGGCATTTACAGTTTTAGATTCTACGTCTAAAATCATAACTGGTGGATGCGTATCACCCGATTTTGCCGCTGTCCATTCTGGTAATTTACCATCATTAGGGTTACCCGTTTTTATAAAATTAGCAAAATAATTTTGCATCGTTTCCGAAACTTTGTAATCATCAGCCGTCCAAGCATATTCTTTTACTAAAGAAAGATTGCCCATGCAATATTCGATTTCGCAAGCGTGCGGTGCTCCAACTGCAAGCGATAGTTTAGGAGCATTCGGATTTTTCTTTTCTGTACCACCCGCTAAGGCAGATGACATAGAATTATCGGCTAAAGGCGGGCGCAATTTGCTGTATAAATATCTGTAAACTGGTTGCGCGCTGTTGTTGCGTTGCAAATCAAACCATTTCCAAGTGCTGTAAGAAATAAATTTATCAGCAGCTAAACCAGTGGCAGATAGCTCAATTTCTTGCGGTGAACTATGGGGATATAATTTCAAAACTTCTTCAAAATCTTTTGGATATTCTTGCTTCACTCTACTAATATAATTGGAATCTGTTAAAGATTTGCCTTGCATGAACGCGCCAGCAGGAATTTCAGCGGAATTCCAACCCACTAAAATAGGTATCTGTGCTTGTTCTTTCGCGTTGAAAACATCTGGCATTTTTTTAAGTAAAAAATAATTATCAACTATTACGGGCATTTGTCTGACTTTTGATTCGTTGTAAAGTTCGTACAAATCTTTTGTGCTCAATGCGCGCAATTGCGCTAAAGATGTATATCCTGCCTTTATTCCAAAACTCGATCCTGCTTTTTCTGCTTCTTGCAAAGTAGTTGCACCCATCGTAGGATTTATTCCTGCACCACTTTCGCCAATAGCACCAATAAATAAACCTTTCGAAAGTGGAGAAGCCATCTGATAACTCACATCAATAGAACCCGCCGATTCGCCAGCAATTGTAACATGTTTCGGGTCTCCGCCAAACGCAGCAATATTTTTTTGCACCCATTTTAATGCCGCCAACTGATCCAATAGTCCATAATTACCTGAAGATTTATACGACGTTTCGGCACTCAGTTCTGGATGCACAAAAAATCCAAAAATATTAAGCCTATAATTACACGTTATAACAACTATTCCTTTTTTTGCCATGCTTTCGCCGTCGTAACGTGGCTCAGACGCATCGCCAGCATAATTACCGCCGCCATAAAAATAAACCAACACTGGTAAATTTTTAGTGTTTCTTTTGGCTGGTGTCCAAACATTTAAATACAAACAATCCTCGCTCAACCCGTTTGAACGCGAATTCATATCGCCAAAAACGATGGCTTGAATCGGTCGCGCGCTGAATTTTTTTGTTTCTTTTACGTAGTTCCAATTATCAACCGCTTGCGGTGCTTTCCAACGCAATTCACCAACAGGCGGTTTAGCAAATGGAATTCCAAAATATTTTTGCACATCCGTTTTAGTGTCGTAGTTGCCTTCAATCGTTCCGTTTTCGATTGTTGTTTGAACCGGAAATAAATTTATGCTTTGCGCACACATGTTTAAAGTCAAAGTGACTAATAGAATAAAAATAAAATTTTTTTGCATGGTTTATTTTTTTAGAAAGTAAAACGAAAATCAAAATCAAAACGAAAATTAAAATCAAAATTAGTCTTTACGATTTCTAATCTTAATTCCTTAATTCCTTAATTTTAATTCTATAAATCGGATAAATAGAAAAATTTGGTTCAGCATATTTAGAATTATTGTAAATGTACATCAGCTGAGCTTTAGAATTTGCTTTAAACGTGCTGTCTGTCGCTGATTTATTTTTTAATAATGCGTTTAAAATGGTGTTTGAATTAAGTATATCGGTGGCAATATCTTCAAACACATAATCCGAGAAACCTTCTTTGTGTTCTAAAATGGCATCAAAATAATTCCAAGTGAAATAAGAATCAGTAGCTTGCGGTTCTAAAGTTTCAATCAAAAATCGAACTAAGCGCGGGTTTTCATCTAAAACGATGATGTAATCGTTTTCTGAAAGAGTTATCGTTTTATCATTTTTTTCGATTTTTTTTATTTTGTTCGGGTGATGTCCCTCATATGGTTTTTCGGTTGAAGTAAATTCTAAAATTTTATACACCTCAACAACTTGATTTGTTGGCTTGACGAAACTTTGCATCTTCACATTAAAACGTTGTAAAGTTGTAATAATCTTTTTTTGTGACGCATTAATAACGTAAGCATACGGTCGTTGAACGGTAATATCTGGCACAAAATAATTAAAATACTTGACTTGCTTTGAATATGGTTTAGACCTGTCGTAATATAAACGACTGCCCGTTGTGGCTTCACTTTTTTTATATTCAGCCGCATAACCATTAAAAGTGCGCATTGTAAATTGCGATGTATCGAGATGCCAACGCAGCGGAAATTCTTTTTGATGTACATTAAAATTTTCTGCGTCCGTGTGGACTTTAATGATAGCTTCAGCGTTTTCTGTGCAAAACTTTAGGAGTGTATTTAAAAAAGTATGCGTCACGCGAACGCGCTGCGCAAAAGGTTTAAGCATGTGCGTTTCAATCATAAAACCTATCGTATTGTGTAGCGTTGTAAAACCTGTTGAGTAGCGCGGCGAATCAAAAAAACCGTAAAGACCATTGTCAGGAATATCGGCAAAATCAACATAAGGGGTGATGATTTGATTTTGCGCTTCCATTTTTTTATACAAATAAGGCAAGAGTTTGTTTTTTTGAAAATCTGCTGCGGGTGGCGTGAGTTTATTAATATTCGTTTCCAATAGCGTTAAAGTATATTGATAATCTGCGCCGTTACTCGTGTGCGTATCAATAAAAATATCGGGTTGCCAATTAAAAAATGCTTTTTGAAAAGCAACTGTATTTTCTGCATCGCCCTTAATAAAATCGCGATTGAGATCGAAATTGCGGCGCGTTCCACGAAATCCGTATTCAGCAGGTCCGTTTTGATTGACGCGCGTCGTAGAATTTCGGTTTAGCGCGCCTTCAACATTATACTGCGGAATAATAACAATGACAGAGTTTTTCAAAATATCATTTAAATTGTTAGACTGCAAAATTTCACGCGCAAATAGCATCGAAGCGTCAACGCCTTCTGGTTCACCCGCATGAATACCGTTGTTTATGAATAAAACCATTTTATTTTTTTTGTGTGCCTCATCACCATCATTGATTCCTTTTTCAGAAATAATAAATTGATAAATTTTAATGCCTTCATCGGAATTTCCAATGGTTTCAAAATGCACGTTATTTTTGTAGGCTTCAGTAAGCGATTTATAAAAAATTACGGCTTCTTCATACGTTGATGTGTGGGTTGTATCGCGTTCAAAAGGTGTTTGAAATATTTTCTCTGATTTATTTTGAGCATTGCTTGAGTAGCTCAAAATTAAAAACGCGCCAAGTATTTTTAGAAAATTCATAAATTTTTACAATTTTTGATATTGTAAAGCAAATTTACTTTTCGTAATTCATAATTTGTAATTAGTAGTTGACTTTTTCGAATTGATTAAACAAAACCTTAGAACGTGGTGTTAAAGTTTGATTATAAAAAATTTAGGATAGATTTTATGAATCAACGCTTAAACGATTTTTCTTCGCTGCGAACGCATCCCTTCAGTATAATGATGTATCTGTTTTTGGCGAGTTTAACAATGATATTTGTGGGCTTAACGGCATCTTATATGTATACGCGATTCGATTCGCATCAACCGCCAATTAAAATACCGTTTTTATTTTTGTTTAATACTGTTGTTCTATACAGTTCCAGTTGGTTATTGGGCGAAGCTAAAAAAAAGTATGAATCGGACGACACACACGGTTATCAGAGAATGCTACTTTTTACAATTTTAGTGACGTTTTTATTCATGGGATTACAATATATAGGTTGGGAAATTTTAGTAAAAGAAAACCCTAATTTATTTAAAGGTGGAAATCTTTCGGGTTATGTTTATGCAATTTCCATCATCCATGTGTTTCATATATTAGGTGGGCTTCCTTTTTTCTTAATTTTTTTTTATAAAGCACTCACTCGAATGCGCGACCCCGTAACGGTGCTAATTTACTTTACGGACCCGATTAAACAGCTTCAACTGAAATTACTCTCTCGTTATTGGCACTTTCTGGATTACCTCTGGATTTATTTAATGTTCTTCTTCTGGATTAATTATTTTGTTCAATTTTAAATAACTTTGAGCTTTGAGCTTCGGTTCGCGAGTTAGGCTAAAAGCTATTTCATATTCTGATACACCGATTCAAACGCATCTGGTCCAATACTAAATTCACCTCTGAAGGGATTGTCCATAGCCCCGACTAAAAAAACCAAAGAGCCAAGCAATGCAGCGTATAATGCAGTCATTACAAGGTGTGTTGAAAATTTATCAGTTATAAAAAACCACGTAATAATGATATTAATAAGCGAACCAAATATTATGACACCCCAAATAGTTGAGGGCAAACCGTTAGTGACATTAATTAATCTAATGCGACGCAATTCAATAATGATATTAAATTGTTTATAAATTTCAGCTAAAACTATTTCTTGGTTTTTAGTTTTGGGTTCATATTTAGAAAGTGCAGTTTGGAATAAACTTAATCGGCTTGTGCCACCGTGAGGTACAATAC
>JAYVVO010000105.1:0-6093 GCA_043786955.1 Saprospiraceae bacterium | reverse complement strand
ATAATTCAAGTCAGTTTACACTTAAAGTTTCTGAATTTGTAAACGGATTTTATACCGTCCGAACAGTTATTGACGATAAGAATTATTTTGCAACTTTTGTAAAAAATTAATTGTCTCTTTTGAGAATAGGCTTTAATTTAAAGTGAACTCGGACCTGAAAAAAGAGAAACCATATCCCCAGCGTAAATGCTGGGGTTATGGTTTCTATAAAAATTTCTTCAACGCGTTTGTTATTACAAACATAAGCTCGAGTTCACGTTAATTCAAACAAAAAGATATCAATTCAATAAAAGTATTCAATTGTTTGGATGCGAAAAAGATTAAAACTTTTTCGCGTCTACATCTTTAATAAACTGAATCACGCCAGGGAAATAAGTTTTTTGGTCGTCCCAAAAACTCAAGTGAGAACCGTTCGGACAATATAAAAAGCGACCATGTTGAACGCTTTTACTCAAAGCTTCCATCGCTTTAGGATCCATGGTGTCATATTGTGCACCAATAGAAAGTGTTGGCACGGAAATTTCTTTCAATCTATCTTTTATATCCCACGTCAGTAATCTGCCGCCGACTTTAAATTCGCTTGGACCTTGCATCAGAACATAAATGTGTTCATTCATGTGTTTGAAAGAACGCTCTACGGGTTCAGGCCAAGGATTTAATCTACAAATATGCTGCTTGTAATATTCTCTATCCACTAAATCCGTATAGATTGGATTTTTCAGATCATTTTTCTTTTCAAATTTTTCTAACGAATCAAGCAAACTTTTGCGCATCTGTGAACGCAAAACACCATTGTATTTTTCATAGTCCGGAATACTCGGCACCATGCCAGAAATGATGAGCGCTTTCAAATTTTTTTGATATTTCAACGCGTATTCCATCGCTAAAATGCCACCCCAAGAATTTCCGAGCAAATAAAAATTATCTTTATTCATACCGAGTGCTACGCGCACTTGTTCAACTTCTTCAACATAGCGTGGCGTTGTCCAAAGATCATCATTATTGGGTTGGTCGCTATTGACGCAACCTAATTGATCATATTCATACATTTCAAAACCCACTGTTGGAAAAAAGCTTTCAAAACTTTCCATGTACTCGTGACCAATCGCTGGTCCGCCATGCAAGAGCAAGACTTTTATGGTTGGATTATTGCCGAATTTTTTTGTCCAAACTTTAAAATTACCGACGGGCGTTTTAATCGGTATCATCTGAACGCCACCACTTTGGACTGTGTTAAAAATATC
Source organism: Saprospiraceae bacterium (assembly GCA_043786955.1). GTDB lineage: Bacteria > Bacteroidota > Bacteroidia > Chitinophagales > Saprospiraceae > JAAFJT01. The sequence goes on along the minus strand of JAYVVO010000105.1, from coordinate 4,849 downwards.
GGCGGGCAAATCAGACGAAGCTATAGCACCAGAATTTCCAATGACGGTATCTATTTTTTCTACACCGTTCACCACGGTTTTTGTAATTGTTGTTTCAACGCCATTCACGACGGTTTTTTGAACCATTCTTTTTTCTTCTTGCATCTTGCAGGAAAGAAGAAGTGTAAAACCTAAAATAATTGTGGAAAATAAAACTTTTTTCATCTTTATAAATTTGAACATAAAAGTAGCTAATATTTTTAGAAAAGTTAAAATTATTGCGTCTTAATTAATCGCGTGCTAGTTTTGATTTTTGTTTTACAATTATTTTATAATTTCGAACTAAAAAATTTTTATGAAATTACAACTGCAATCAAAACATTTTTTATTTTTTATCTTTTTGTTAGCAAACCTATGTTTAAACGCACAAGCTAATTTTGAAACGGCTTCACTTTTGGCAAAAACAGCATTGGGTTTAGAATTAAAAAAAAATGATCCGTTCAGTCAAGTTAGAAATGCGCGGGAAGATTTAAGAAGTGTTTTTGCACCATTTTTCGAGGGTGAAGGGAATTGTTTAAGTCTCATATGGACGGCTCAAACTTTAGAACTTGACCGACAACGCCAAATGCTTTGCCAAGTGGAACGCGTTTTATTAGGCGAAACCGCGAATGCTTATGTAAATCCATTAAACGAAAAAGAAACTTACAGCCGATCAGGTGGAACTGTAAATTATGTTTGGGTGAAACGCGCACCGTCGGCAGCGCTACCTAATATTATTTCGGCAGTCAATAGTTTGAATACAATAGGTGGAATTATTTCAACACCACTTAATTTTGTGAACGTCGCAACCATTTCTGATACGTTTTCTTTTAAAACGGGCGGCTTTGATAATTACTATGATTTACAAAACCGCGCCAATTTGAAAAATTGGTATAATCTTTACAATGCTAAAATTTTTATTGGCGTAGTTGAAAATACTTTTAGCGATGGCTACTGGGGAGTTACAACTATCGGAAATTGTGCTACAAATTTTGTGAATGGCGCTATGGTCATTCGTGGCGCGAACACAAACGTTTCAGCTGTTTCATTGAGTATAGTTATGGCGCACGAGTGTGGACATTTTTTTGGATTGACGCACGACGATCCAGCAGTTTTTCCACTTAGTTTAATGAATCCTATTGTTTACGATAATGATAAATATATGTCGGCTTTGAACCTAAGTTGCATTCACAAAGCTGCTGGCGTCGTTAATACAGACGTAATTACTATCGCAAATACAATAGTTAAAATTTATCCAACGGTTGTTTCAGAAATTTTGAATGTCGAGAATGCAAAATCATTCGATATTTTGAATGCATTTGGGCAAATAATGCTGAAAGATAAAAAAGGGAACGCGCTAAACATAGAGCATTTATCGGCAGGATTATATTTTGTACAAGGCGCGGATCTAAATAGTGTTCCTTTTTCTCAAAAATTTATTAAAGAATAGAAAGTAAGTTACGAACTATTTCTTACAAATATAGACGAAGGCGGGTGGAAAGTTGAGTAGTGCAAAATCTAACTTAACTTCTTTAAAATATTTTTTAAGGAATTTATAATCTAATAAAGAGTACTGATATTGGATGAACAAACCATTAGGTTTGAGAGAAATGAGCGCAGCCGCTAAAATTTTTTGTTTAACTGCTTTCGGAATATTGGTCAATGGCAAACCAGAAATAATCGCATCCACTGAATTATCCGCCACGTAATTTCCCAATTCCGTCACGTTATCATTAATAAAATTAAGTCGTCTATCTTTAATGATTTGTAAGTGTTCAAAAAGTGTTTCGTTGAGTTCAAACGAAAGGATTTTACTGCTGGCTTTAGTTTTTTTCAAAATTTCGCGCGTGATGCAACCTTCGCCCGCGCCAAACTCCACAATAGTATTTGCGATTTTAAAATCAATGGGTTCAACCATTTTTTTTATCAAATATTTTGAACTACTGGTTACTGATCCAGTCGTTCTAATATCCTTCAATGCTACTTTGAGAAAAGCCAAATTATTTTTTTGTGCTTTTTGTTCAACGATAGTCAACATACAGTGTGTTTTAAAATTCTGATATTAATGCAGCACAGCGGCTTAATAAATATTATTACTAAAATTGAATAATTAAATTGCGATTTTATAAACAGTGCAATAATAACGATAAATAATTAAATTCTTTTGATTAGCATAGTCACTTTAAAATTTATTAAAAATATTTAAACTTAAATGCTCTTGTTTAAACCTTTCCCATCAACGACTTTAAACTTTCCATAAAAAAATAGCCATTATAAAAAACTCCTTATAGGCTCAATTAAACGTATCGTCGTCACAAAAAGGCAAATTGTCGGCTTCTCCAAATTGATTTCGGTTGCGATTATACCTTTGCATCATCAATTAATCTTACAGCAAGGTAAAAAAAATTAAGAGTATGAAATTTTTAAGTTTAATCACTTTTTTGAGTCTTACAATAACTTTATCCGCACAACGCCCAATGCAAGCGGGTGGTGCCAATGGTGGAAATAACTCCAAGTTAAAAATCGGTCGCGTATTCGGCAAAGTTGTTGAATCTGCCACAAAACAATCTGTCGGTTACGCATCAGTCGCCATTTTTAAAAATGTTGCGGGTAAAGATAGTTTAGTTGGTGGCGCATTGACGACCGACAATGGCGAATTTAATATCACAGAGTTACCGATGGGTGGCGTGAAGGTGACGATTAGTTTTTTGGGATTTAAAGATTTTTCTAAAGTTGTTAGATTAACACCGCCCAATGATGTCGAACAAGATTTAGGTGATGTTGCATTAGTTGCCGATTCTGAAGTTTTGAAAGCGGTTGAAATTACGGGCGAAAAAGTTTCTACTATGATTAGCCTTGAAAAACGCGTTTTTAATGTTGAAAAAAATATTACGTCGCAAGGTGGAACGGCAGAAGATGTTTTAAAAAATGTTCCATCTGTAACTGTGGATGTAGATGGAAACGCGCAATTACGGGATAAAGGCACAACCATTTATGTTGATGGTAAACCGACGTTGATGGCACTTAATCAAATTCCTGCCGATCAGATTGAATCGGTGGAAGTTATCACAAATCCTTCTGCTAAATACGAAGCATCAACAACTGGTGGCATTTTAAATATTATTTTGAAAAAAAATAGAAAGGCTGGCTACAATGGTGTGGTTAACGTAGGCGTTGGCACACAAAATCGCTACAATGGTTTATTAAATTTAAACGTGAACGACGGACGTTGGAATGTTTCTGGATTTTACAACGTTAATCATCAGGAAGTGCCAACAACAGGTTATGTTTATAAAACAAATTTGAACAGACAGGGCGTTGCTACAAGTTATTTTAATCAGACTACAAACTCAGATTTTGAAAACATTTTTCAATCGGGTCGCTTAAACATTGATTACAATATAAATAATAGAAACACAATTTCTTTGCTCGGCAACGTGGTTGACGGTAAATTTAATATTAACTCCATCCAAAATTACGAATACTTAACGGATGCAAAAGTTTTAACGAGTTATGGCACGCGTTCGCAAGCACCACAGAATGAATTTAAAAACTATTCCGTTGAAACGCAATGGAAAAAAACTTTTGCTAAGAAAAATGAAAACCTTTCTGCATCTTTCAATTATTCGTGGGGAACTTTTGCAAACGCAGCGAATTGGGTAACTACAGGTTTTGATGCAAATAATCAACAATTAGCGGGTTATCCCGAACTGGTGCGCATTGATGGCAATAATAAAAATAATCAAACCGTATTTCAACTCGATTACTCAAACCCAATCAATGATTCGACGAAAGTTGAAATGGGCATTCGCAGTTACTGGAAAGGTACTAATTTAAATTATTTGTATAAACCCCAAGATCCAAAAACATCTGAGTTCGTGCAGGATAATCAGTTTTCGCAACTTATTAACATTAATGAAACCGTGAACGCGGCTTACATTACGTATTCAGGCAAGTTTAAAAATCAAATCAGTTATCAAGGAGGTTTTAGATTCGAGCAATCGAGTTTGGACGTAAGACCAAAATCAGATACAGCAGTAAGTTACGGTTATAACTATCCGAATTTTTCTGGAAATAATTTTTTAAGTACGTTGGCTAATTCTTTATTTCCATCACTTTATCTTGCTAAAAAATTAGACGAAACAACTGAAATTGGATTAAACTTTAGTCGCAAAATTCAACGTCCTGGCTTCAGACAATTAGGACCTGGTATTCAGAGCAACGACAAACAGAATATTCAAATTGGTAATCCAAGTTTACAACCAGAGTTCATAAACAATGCAGAATTTAATTACAACAAAATTTTTGGCGATAACAATTGGCTGTCTTCAATCTATATTGAACACGAAACCAATACGATAAAACCATTTTCTTATCCTTCTCCCACCGATTCGACAGTTTTAGTTTCGACTTGGGTGAACGGTAGCTATGAGCTAACGTATGGTTTTGATAACACTTTAAAATTAGCGCTCAGTAAAAATTTTGAGCTTTCATTAGGTGCCAACATTATTCACTACAATTTATCAGTGAATGGTTTAACAAGTGCAGCATGGGCAGCTTCAGAAAAAATTGGAATCACGTATAAGTTATCTTCCGATTTTTCAATTCAAATCAATGCTGCAAACGAAGGCGACAGACCTTTGCCACAAGGTTACAGAAAAAGTATTGCTTACATGGATGTAGCTGTTAAAAAATCTTTTTTCAATAAAGCAGCCAATCTCGTTCTTTCAGTTAATGATGTTTTCGATTCAAGAAAGGACGAAATTATTTTTACGCAACCTACTTTCATTCAAGATACGTATCGCCGTCGCGATGTGCGTAACTTCCGCGT
>JAYVVO010000104.1:0-2086 GCA_043786955.1 Saprospiraceae bacterium | reverse complement strand
TTAAATTTTCTTCCGAATTTTAAAACGGATTTCTCTACTTCACTATTCACTAATTCTAAACTTGCAGAGACGCCAATCACATCTGCGCCAGCTTCCGGCTAAAGCCTCAGCCATGGCTTTGCCAATGCCACGTTTACAACCCGTTACAAGTGCGGTTTTACCTTTAATAGAAAAAAAATCCATAATTTAGTTATTCGTTGTTCATTGTTCGTTGTTCGTTTTTTAGTATTCGTAAACGAACAACGAACAATGAACAACGAATAACTAAATTTTGACTGCTTGTCGCGCCAACATTTGCCAATGATCTTTTTCTTTTTTGAAAACATAGAGAATCGCAATCTTAACCGCTGAGACATCTTTTCCAGCATCATGTGTTTCTGCAACAAGTTTATGGCGCACTATGGCGGTGTTAACAACCACATGAATTGTTTGATCAGAAAATTCTATTTTAATAAAATTAGATTGTTTGCTCGCTAATTTGTGAACAAATTCAGCTTTAACTTCTACATGACCGCCTGAATGACCATAGCTTAATGCATCATGAGCGATGTTAGATAGCGCGACCGAATCACCACTAATCATAGCAAGTCTTAAAATTTCTACAGCTTCCGCCACTTGTTTTTCTTCTTTCGATTGACCCATAGCTGGGTTTACAAATATTGACATAAATAATAAAATAAGGAAATAAATATTTTTGATCATGATTCTGTAAATTTAATGATTTTAAAATCTTCTATTTAGTAATTGCACTAAATTTATTTTATTGGGTTGATTTAAAAATTTATAAACTATCAATCTACATTCTTTTTTCTCCAAATTGGAAATTTTTTAACTAATAAATCAGTAGGCCACACACCATTTACTGTAATTGATTTTACGTTAGTCATTACGGTCGAATCGCCTTTAGCTTCAAAACCATAATCATTCAAGACAACCAAGTTCTCCAGTGAAATATCATTTGCTTTTATGTTTAATACGGATGCACCCCAATCGTCCGTAGCACCTCCTGTTTTTTTGCTCTCAGTATCGGAACCACCAAGCATTTCGGATCTATGATTTCTAAATATTTCACGTGCTTCGGCATAAATTATTTTAACGCCAGTAGATTCTTTCCAATTTAAATTTTTTTGTGGGGAAGTTTCGCCGCGTAATGTCAACCCATTTGTTTTGAGATAAACTTTTTCTCGATACGTGCCGTTCTTTATAAATATCACTGTTGAGTAAGATGCCGCTGAATCGGTAACACTTTCAACGGCAGCTTGAATAGTTTTAAAATTTTCGGAACCGTCGGCTGCAACCGTTATAGTTGTTGGTTGATAGTTGTTGGTTGTTATTCTAATTAAACTAACATCAGGGTGTGAACAACTATTAAATAATAAAATTTTACTGGAAAATAAGTTCATAATTTATTTTTATTTCTTTAAAGCTGTTAGGTTTTAAAAACCTAACAGCTTTTGGTGGACATAATTTATTTCAATAACCAAATAGCTAAATCTTTTGCTGCTTTAAAATTTTCAAAATCTGCTGGTAATTTTCGCCCATCAACATACTCGTTATACAACCACGGATCGCCAATTGCGAATATACGACCTTTACCAATTTTTGAAGCGGCGATAATGACATCGCCCCCTTCAGATAAAATGGATTCGGCTGGTTTTGAAATTTCTAAAATAGATAGTTCCTTGACGTAAATTTTTCGTGTTGTTTTTAAAATAGAATTATTAGTAATTATAAATTGCCCCTGCTCAAATTTATCATTTTTTATAAAATTGCGACTTTTGTCTGAGAACTTAATTCCAAACTCAGTGGCTAAAGTATTGAATTTCGGGATTTCGCAATTGCCCGTATCGTTAGCCATTAAAACCAAAGTACCACCCGCGTTCACCCATTTTTTTATCTCTTCTATGCTCGCCGCATCCATAAAATGTGGTGACTCTGTTTCTTTTTTAGTATCTGGATCAACGATGATATACACATCCGCCGTTTTTAAATTTTCAAATGTGGGTGCCACTTCAAGCGATTTTGTTTTTGCGCCTAATTGATTAAAAATGCCTCCCCAAAAAGAAAATCCAGAATTCTGTCTATC
>JAYVVO010000103.1:0-2088 GCA_043786955.1 Saprospiraceae bacterium | reverse complement strand
ATCAGAAACACTAAAAGTATCTAATTTTAATTTTTCATCATAAATTTTTATGACACTTTTCTTTATTCCACGATTTGCTATTAAAATTGAACTTGAATTCTTAAAATATAGTTTGTATTGATCAACTTTTTTATAACGCGCCGTAATGGTATAGGTAATAACACCACTATTAGTTTGTGAAAAGCTGGTAGCACTAATCATCAATACAAAGAAAAAAATCAATAAAATGTACTTCATTGTAATGTTTTTAAAAGTTTAGCCGATTATTAAAATCGGCTAAACAATTCAGTAATTAATAGAAAATTAAATTTTACAAGTAAAGTTATCTACTAATTGGCATTACAGTACTGTTATTTTGGCCCGTATCGTTGTCATACGCCGTCATTACAGCTGCATAAGCAATTGCGCAAGTTTCTGCTTTGCATTCATAATGCACATTGTTCAATCCATCTAAAATTGCAGTGCAATAACAATCATCAATTTTTTTATCACCTTGAATTTGTTTCACTTCAATTTTCGCAGTAGGCACGGCATTCGAAGCAGATGCCACAAAGGCAAAAGACATCGAGAATAATAACGCAAAGAGTACTTTTTTCATGTTTAAATGAATTTAAAAAATTAAAAAATAGGATGAATACTATGTTTGCAAACATGATACAAAACTAAATCCTAAAATATTTTTTAAATGTGCCAAGTTGTGCCAAACTAAAATAGGTAACTCAATTTATTTATTCGAGAGGAGGAAATTTATTTTTTATCCGCGCAGCGTGTAGCTTTTCAAACGCTACTCGAATTAATTCTAAACATGTTTCATTAATCAATCCTTTTCCAATTACTATTTCGGTTTGCACTAAAAGGCCGTAAAAGGTGCGTAGTGCGTAACCAAGTTCTTTTCAGCTTCTTTTTTGTTGTAAAGTTTGGGCATAATGTGTTTTAAAGTTAAGGTTAATCTATAAATGCGGTTAATGAACATTGAAGTTTCATAGTAAAAACTAAAATTAAAACACAGCAACGAATAAACAAAATAAATTATGCTAAATGGAGAATGTTTTTCATAAAAAAGATTGCGTTGTACTTGTGTGCTTACATTCTGTTAAGAATTTAATTGAACGAGATTCTTTTAGTGAAAAAGCTACGCCTCTAATTTAAATCTAAGAATAAAATTGTTGTTAAAACACAATTCCATTTAAATTAAATGATGTTAAAAACTTTACGATTAACACTTCTCAATACGAATTAAATTTTGTATTTTTGCGAATTAAAAAGCAATAATCAGAATTTAATATGTCGAATGACCGTATTGTCCTCATTAACATAGAAGATCACATGAAAGCCGCCTACATTGATTACTCAATGTCGGTTATTGTTTCGCGTGCGCTACCGGATGTGCGTGATGGATTAAAACCTGTACATAGAAGGGTTTTGTTTGGAATGGAAGAAGCGAGTGTGCATTACAATAAAGCGCACAAAAAGTCGGCGCGTATTGTCGGAGACGTGCTTGGAAAGTATCACCCACATGGTGATTCATCGGTGTATGATGCACTGGTACGTATGGCGCAACCTTGGTCGTTGCGTTATCCGTTAATAGATGGACAAGGAAATTTTGGTTCGATTGATGGAGATAGTCCAGCTGCAATGCGTTACACGGAAGTGCGATTGCGCCGAATTGCGGACGAAATTTTAGCCGATATAAATAAAGAAACGGTTGACTTTACACTCAACTACGATGATTCTTTAGAAGAGCCGTCTGTATTGCCGACAAAAATTCCTAACTTACTCATTAACGGTTCGTCGGGTATCGCAGTTGGTATGGCGACCAATATGTTGCCACACAATTTGCGTGAAGTGATTGATGGAATTGTTGCAACGGTTGATAATCCAGAAATTACGATTGATGAGTTGATGCAGTTTATTAAAGCGCCAGATTTTCCGACTGGTGGAACAATTTATGGCACCGAAGGTATTCGCGAAGCATTTCATACAGGTCGCGGAAAAATTGTTGTGCGTGCTAAATCAGAATTTGAAACGAAAGATGGTCGCGAGCAAATAGTTGTAACAGAAGTGCCGTATCAAGTTAATAAAGCGATG
>JAYVVO010000102.1:0-16219 GCA_043786955.1 Saprospiraceae bacterium | reverse complement strand
GACGCGTTAATTTCTATTGATACTTTCAGAAGTGGGTTGGCGCGAAAATCTATACAAGAAGGTGCTCATATTATAAACGACATCAGCGGCGGAAATTTTGATGCACAAATGTTTCAAACTGTTTTAGACACTAAAGCAACTTATGTTTTAATGCACTCGCGGGGAACATTTGAAACGATGATGCATAAAACGCACTACGAAAATTTAATCACAGACGTTTTAGATGAACTTATAACCAAATTGAGATTTTTTAAAGAAAATAATTTTAATAATCTCATTATTGATATCGGTTTGGGATTTAGTAAAACGGTCGAACAAAATTTTGAATTGCTCAGAAATCTTCCCATTTTTAAAATTATAGAATTTCCGTTACTGGTCGGCGTTTCGCGTAAATCAATGATTTGGCGAACGTTAAATATTGCATCAATCGATGCTTTGAATGGCACTACTGCATTAAACTTTTACGCTTTGCAACAAGGGGCGCAAATTTTACGCGTACACGACGTTTTAGAAGCGTGCCAAACAATAACACTTTTCAAAAAACTCAAACTTTAACGTCTATTTGTAAAATTTAATTTGTTAATACAAATTTTTTTATTCAAATTTGTATTTCAAAAGCATCAACAAGTTACATACTATTAGGCAACTTCCCTTAAATTCACAAACGCACACTGCGTTTAATGCTTATGGTATGATTGATACGATTGAACATATTAGCGAAGATGGTATAAAAAGAGCAGCTCTCGGCTTTTTGAAAACTTACTATAAGTTTCGTCCGAGAAGCGGTGAAACTAAAGTCAGTTCCGACAATTTTCATCCTTCAGGAATTATTGCGGATGGTTTCTTGGAATTCCCTGACGAGAATAATAAAACTTTTACCGCTACTTTCGAGGCGACTTCTGCAGATAAAATCAACGAGGTTAGATTTTCTACGCACACCAACGATTTGTTTTGGGACGCTTTTGTCTTTGCTTCCATTAGTACTTTAATTTTGATGACCATAGTGTGGAAGTTTAATTTACTTACAGTCTCGCAATCTGGTATTCTTGAAAGTATAGGATTAATTTTTTTATCACTGGGTGCAATGGGTTTTTCATTCTTTTTTTCAAACAAATCGAGTTCAAAATACCGCTACATTTACGCCATCGAACAATTTAAAAGGTATCATGCCGATGAACAATGGATTGCTTTGGGTGCTAATGTTTTTAATAATCAGGAAGACACCAACTATGTTGAACTCCGAAACCAATGTATAAAAAATGGTATCGGTTTATTTTTAGTACCGAATGACGAACAAATTGATCTGAAAATTACGCCCGCACGCGAAGAAATTTTTCACAACCAGAGAAAAAAATTAAATTTTTCGCACATTGATGAAAGTCAAAACGGAAATGCTTATACTGATTACTCGCGTTTTTCCAATCAACACTATGCGCAAATTATAATGAGTTTTGGCTCCTTAATTCTGATGGGTTCTTTGTTTTACAGTCAGCTGGCGCTAACAGCCAATAATAGAATTTTTGCACCAGAAGCACGCCTAAAAAATTTAGAACAACGTGGCGCAACAGCACCAGAAACGCATGATGTTTTTATTTCGGAAGTGAATAAATTGCCGATTGATAATTCAAGCAAATTTAATGAAGCCAAAAACGATGAGGTTGGTCTCTACGTTTTTGTGCCGGGTGCGGACTATGTGCCTTATCCGTGCGAACGTGTAAATATTAAAGGCAACAAATTTATTGTCCAAGATGGCGAATATCCTACGTTTCAAGCAGCAAAGAAACGGATCCAAGATTTAGCTCAATTTGAACTTATCGCTAATTGTATTTCCTTAAAATGTTTGAAAAAAGCCGCTGTTGGTTATGCCGTTTACTTCGAGTTTATTTATAAAAGCGAAGAAGATGCCACTGCACGTTACAACCAAATTAAAACACAATTTCAGCAATACAAACTTTCAACCGACGGGCTCAAAACAAGAATGCTTATTTTTTAGTGTTAGTTGTTCTCACTCAAGGCAAAGGCAATTACCTTGAGTGAGAACAGCTAATAAAGCAATGTTTGAATTGCGTGTGGCAAAATTTCCATCTTAGTTTTTTGGCTACCCACGTATAAATTATACGCCACTTTTTTATCAGACTGATTCATTACCACCGTTACAATTTTACCATCTTCATTCTCGAAAGATGTACTTAACAATTGGCTTCTACTCGCTACGCTACTGATGCGCGTCGCATTCGGACGGATAAATTTTGAAAAATGACCGATATAATAATAGGCTGGCGTGATAATTATTTCATTCGTTTTAGAATCGGCATGAACTGGAGCAAAACAAAAATTACCAACATGATTTGGTCCACCAAATTCATCTAAAAGCACATTCCAATCCGTCCAACCAATTGTACCGTTGTTAAAATCATTTATCATTGATAAACCATATCGCTCACCATTACTCCATGATTGATAATTTTTAGTATCGAACGGACCATTGCAACCTTCGGTGAACATTAAATTTTTGGAAGGATACGCCTCGTGAACTTGCGCAACATTATTAAACATTTGCGCGCCGCCCGACCAATCTTCATACCAGTGGTATCCAATTCCCCAAACATATTTTGCAGCTTCAGGATCATCTAAAATTGTACTAACGCGTTGATTGAGTAAGTCGCGATTATGATCCCAAACGATAATTTTTTTAGAACTTAAACCATTTTTCTTAAACGTTGGTCCGAGATTATTTTTTAAGAAATCGCGTTCTTGATCGGAAGTAAAGACGCAAGATTCCCAAGTTTGCGTTGCCATCGGTTCATTCTGTATCGTCACACCCCAAATATTAATGCCTTCGTTTTTATATGCCGCAATAAATTTTATGAAGTAGTTTGCCCACGACTGATAAAACTCGGGTAATAAAGTCCCTCCATGCAACATACTTTTATTCGATTTCATAAACGCTGGCGGACTCCATGGCGTAGCAAACATAGTGAGTTTACCATTCGTTTTTTCTAGCACTTTTTTAATCAATGGTATGCGATATTTCTTATCGTGGTCAATAGAAAATGTTTTCAAGTCCGCATCACCTTCTTTGATATAAGTGTAGCTATCGCTACTAAAATCGCAACTGTGAATATTTGTTCTGGCTAAAGAATAACCTATTCCTTTGTCTTTGTCGTAATAAAGATTTAAAAATTGTTCTTGTTTATCTTTCGGCAATTTAGCAAAAGTTTCTGCGCTCGCATCGGTTAAAGCACCTCCAATACCTAGAAATTTTTGAAACTTAACATTCGGATTGATAAAAACGTGCACCTCGCTTTCAACCGGTTGTCCCGCTTTTACAAATTCATACGTTTGTGCGTCTTTACTCAATTTTAAATTCGTTTTTTCAGCAGTAGTATAAACGGTAACTGACTTTCGATTAGTAATTTGTGCATTCACAGATATGAAAATGCCCATCAGCGCGATAGAAAAAAATACTTTTTTCATGTTGTAGTTTTTATAAAAATGGTAATTACTCAGAACGAGCGCCAAATTAGAAAATTTCCCGCAGAAAATTATAAAAAATTTTGTAGAAAATCGGCGAATCGGGATTACTACTTTTTTTAAAGGAAAATCCGTCAAGATTTTTGACTGTATTCGGCAGAAAAGCGAAAAACACACAAAGCAAGCAGTTCCAAAAAAAGGTGGGTGAGTGTTTATAAAAAATTACGCACTAATCTTTAAAATCAATTATTCCTAAAAAGATTTCTTCGACAGGTATAGAAAAATCGTCAAAAATACCAGCTTTAATGTTGTCGCCAGAGACACAAGGTCTTTGCTCAGCTACAAAACGGTTATGATTATCTAAACGATAAACCAAAACAGTCTCTTCTTCAATGCTCACCATCCAGTATTCTCTTACACCCTATTCTTCATACACTTCAAACTTATCTTTCACATCTTTTGAAGCGGTACTTTTGGATAAAATTTCGATGATTAAATCTGGCGCACCCAAACATCCGCGCCTATCAATTTTATTTAAATCACAAACCACACAAATATCAGGCTGTAAAACTGTTTCTATATCGGCATCCAATTTTCGTTCAGCAAGCGATTTGATTAAACGGACATCAAAGAGTGCAAAGTAGGTATTACATTTTTTTCTGTAAAGATAAACATCAATCATTCGGAATAAATTACCCGCTACTTTTTGGTAATTGGATAATGGCGCAGCCATTTTGAAAACACGCCCTTTTATGAGTTCAACAGCTTCAGTAAACTTCCAGCCGACATAATCAGCGTAAGTAAATTTTTTTGTTAAGTCTAAATCCTCGAACAACATTTAGTTTATTTTTTTTTACAAAGAAAAATGTAACTACTGGAGTTTTATTTGGAGTTTTATTTGGAGTTTTATTAAAAAATTTCGCGAGTTTTATACCTGCGCTTAAAGCAGTAGACTACTAATCGCGAACATTACTAACTTCCCAAACAAATTTTTCTTTAAACAAAGTTTGCCCGATAGAATTTTTAACTACCACATAATACGCACCTTGAGTCACAAGTATGTGCCCCTTTAGGAACGATTCGTAAATCGCCACTAAAAAATTATTAAAAACAATGGAAACATCACCGAACAATCGCAAGTAAGAGCACATATTTGTGCCCTTCGACAAACAACGAATAACGAACTACTATCGCGTAATCTGCACATACCCTACAAAACTACTACCGTCTTTCAATCCAATTTTATAAAAATAAGTACCGTCGGGTAAAGTTTTATTATTCCATATGCCAGCCCAATTGTTTTTATAATCTTTAGAAGTGAAAACTTCATTTCCCCAGCGATTAAAAATTGTAACTTGTGTTTCTGGAAAATCTTCGATGCCTTCAAGCGTAAAATAATCATTCACACCATCGCCATTCGGTGAAAAACCATTGTAAATAATAAGTTTGTTACAACCATTGGTGATATAGACATTGGCAATATCACAATTTTTATTGCCTAAAGCGTTGGAATTACAAACGCGGTAAACAATAACATCAGGAGTTGTAAAACTACATTTAAGTCCATCGGGTGTGTATTTAATCGCAGGTTCGCTGTCTAATTTAATAATTTCTGCTGTTCCGCGATTAGGTAAAGAGACGATTTCTAAACTAGAAAGATTGTTCACGTTCTTATCGTTTCTGAGCGCGTAAATAATAATTGGGGAGCTAAGATGCGTTTGAGCAGTATCGTTAATGGCAATCGGTTTTAAAATCGGCGGCAGTGAAACGGTGATTAAAAAACTATCTGTACAAGTTTGTGCGGCATTTTTAAATGTAAATACGTGCGAGCCAATTGACACAGGCAAACCTGCATTGCCGAGCGAATCGCACTGGGATAACCGCGCATTAAAAAATACGCCGTTGTCGAAAATAGTATATTGCGATACAGAATCGAGCAAAATAGGCAAACAATAAAACACACTTGTTTGTCCTGAAGGAATTGTAATTGTCACGTTTTTATTTGCAAACAAAATACAAGGCGTTTTTTTATGCGTCGAGTCTGTTTTTACACTCACTTTTTGCAACACATTTTGGGTTATCGTACTCACGTTTCCACACGCATCTGTCCCTGTCCAAGTAATTAACCACAATGTATCTGTTCCTTGAATGGCGTTGCGATCAATTTTATAAGTTGTCGTTATGCTTGAACAATTATCCGTAGAAGTCGGCGGCATTAAGTGATAGACCTTGAGTGAGGATGTAGATATCATAGTATCTTTAAAACCAGAAGTAAAAACGGGCGGCGTGGAATCCACAAAAAATACTTTTGCTATTTTGGTCGTCACATTACCAGATGAATCTTTGGCAGAAATATTATACGTTTTTTGTAAAACGAATCCTTGCGCAGCGCAATTTGTGGCTGTTTGAATGAGAGAATCAATTTGGACGATTGGCGATTTATCCACGTTATCAATGGCAGTTAGATTGGTTTTTGTAATCGCAAAACCAGATTCACAACTAAATTTGAAAGTCGTATCAACACCCGTCCATAATTGCGCCGAAATATAAATTTGCGGTGCAATTCGATCAACCGTGGAATCAACAACCTTTTTAGGGTTTAATATTTTAATGAATTGACTTGCTTTTGAGAAATTGCCGCATGCATCAGTTGCCGTCCAAATGCGCGTCACGAGCGAATCGGTTTTTTGCTCAGTCAATACTAAGGTTGGTTTATCGTCGCAACCATCAATCGCATAAATAGTTGATAGTTGATAGTTAATAGTTGATAGTTGCGCGATGCTCACTAAAGCAGTATCACTCGGAACGTTGTAAAGTTTTGGCGGTGTGTTGTCAATAATTTTTATAAAAATTTCGAGTTGCGAGGTGTTACCACATTTATCGGTAGCCATCCAAGTGCAGTGCAACAAAATTGTGTAGCCGTCAATAGCGCAAATACCTTTTTTACGCGCCACATCTTTAAAAATTACACTCGGGTTTGCGTCGCAATTGTCAGTAACAATCACATCGTTCACATCGAAAATAGGTGGATTGAGACAATTAACGGTGATGGTATCGCCTGAATGAAAATTTAAAGGTAAAGACGTTGCATGTAACGTCTTTACAAGCGTAATTGTCGGTGCAATTTTATCTGTTTGAGTGATATTTTGAACAGTCGAAAGGTTTTGCTGCCTTCCATTAGCATCCGTAAAAGTTGCTGACCAAGATCGCGTAATTTTTCTTCCGCAACTCGTGGCAGTTTCTACATCTGTTTTCGAAAAATTAATAGTGACATTCGGATTTGGCGAAATTATGGGTTGATTGGTTGGCAAATTTGCTGCACAATCAATAGTAGTATCTACGATAGAAATTGTAAAATTTAAACTTGCCGTTGTATCCGCTAATTCAATTCTGAAATATGCTGGTGCAATACATTGACTATTATCTGCTGTGACTTTAATGGTTGTAATTTTATTTGTCGGAGCAATAAGTAAAAATGAATCGCGACTTAAAACTTGATTCGTCAACGAATCTGACCAAACCAAAGAAAGTCCATTCGCATTGCTTAAACGCACAGAACTACCAGCATTTATTTTGGCGTAATTACCCAATGAAGTAGCAGAAGAAATAATTTTTATTAAATCTGATCCAATCGGTAATTCGTAAAATTGTTCTCCATTCGATGTTGTAATAATGCTCGCTGTGCAAACCGCTTGACTTTTTGTACAGAGTAATTCTTTTTGGATGGTTGTTAACAAAGATATTGATCGAGTACCACTATTACATACCATTGAATCAGGTGCGATAACCTTAAATTTTAAAACTGCTTCTTCGTTCAATTTTAATCCTGTCGGCATCTGCCATGTAAAATTATTATAGCCTTCAATAATTTCTGTGTTTGGCTCGGGCACATTCCAACTTTCAGGCGATGTGCCAATGGATGAATTTGCAACAAACTTTACATAATTCGGTAACCGCACAGTTATTTTTTCGCGTGAATCGCTCGGCTGAGATGTTAAATTGCGAATATGCAATTCTAAGTAAGATTGCGTACCTGGCGAAAAATGACTGCTCGCACTAAATTGCGCGGAATACAATTTGACAGTGTCGAGCGTCGCCCCATTAATTTGAAGTGGCAGCGATTCGCCGAGTTGTGTGTTTGAATTAACGCCACAACTTGTTTTACCTTGAAAACCAAAATATGAAAGCGAACCCGATTGAAAACCGCAATCATTCGTGAAGCGATAACGAATTTTTAATTGGTTCGAATCGTTTGGTGCGTCGGCATTAAAACCTTGTAAACCGTTCGAATTTAAAAAATTATCGAGCTGGGCAAAGGTTGCAAACTGATACGTTTTACCTTTTGGTGAAGTAGAATAAAGTTGTGGCGCATTTAAAACATTTCTGTATGCACTACCAGCAGGATAAGCAATTTGAACGGAATTGGGTAACAGTGTTGCGCCTTGCAATGGAATCGTAATTTGGCTGCGTAAATTATAGAGTGTGCCTAAATCGGTATTTTTAACCAAAACTTCGAGCGTTGTCGTGTCGCAAATGCCTGGTTTTACGAGCGATTGATTTAAATACGCTGCCTCAACGAAAGGAATCGTTAAATTAACTTTTGCATCGAGAATTTGGTTGTTACAGTTGTCACTCAGAATATTGTACACAATTCTATTGCCTGGCGTTTGGCAGAACCAACCACACGTAAATTTCAAAGGAATAGAATTGCACTCCGTCGAAATAGCTTTTATGCGAATGATGTCGCAATAGTCGTCCAAATTTTTTCCAGGTGAATTAGCACTTAAACCATTTCCAAAAATATACGCTGAAGAAGAATCATCGGCAGTGTATTGAATGGTTAAATTATCAATCGCTAAAGGGTTTGTAATGTCTTCGAAAGAAATAATTTTAAATGCACTGACAGTATTCACTGGAACAACGGAAAACCAAATTTGATTGGCTGCACCTTTGGTTGAGTTGTTGCACACTTTTATAGTCCAAGTTGCTGTATCGTTTTGCGTGACGGCACTTAAATTGGTGAGTGGTGTTAAACTTAATTCTGGAACGTTTGTGTAAGTTAAATATTTATCGAAATTGCGCGCTGTATCAAGTTCTTGTTGCGCACATGAACCGTCACCAAAATGCGAAGCGTAATAATTTTTTCGATAGTACATATTCGGTGCAAACAAGTATTGATTGTTTAAATTTGTACTTCCTATCAAAGAATGACAATTGGGTTGGACTTTTACGCGAAAATCGAAAACCGAATTACCAATATTACCCAGCCTTTGAAACGGCACGAGCGTATCAAATCGCGCGATATATTTGCCTGAATTATCTAATGGGAGTAGGATTTGAAAACTATCTTTATAGAAAGGATGACCCGGAATTGAAACACTTACGGACGTTGTAAAAGCGCGGTACAAACTTGTATCCATTTGAAAAACAAGCGAATCAATTTTCACGACTTGTCGCACTTCGGAACCAAAATATTTTTGATAGTCATTATTGCGCACGATGAGTTGATAGTGCAACTCTGTATTGGCGCAACCCTGCGGATAAGAATATGAACTCGGACTTGAAAATAAAATTTCTTCTCTACCGACCCTAAAAGTTTCGCCGTAATCTTCGCACCAAAAATCTTGTGAAGCATCTGTAAAATAGCTGTAAGCTCTAAAATTATGAATTTTTTCGTACGAAAAAGTAATAGGCGCTTCTGTATTAATACTGAAATTACCGCTAAATAAAACTGAATCGCCAGGTTGCAACGTTATTGAATTACTTGTTTGTACTAAAAACCGATTTAAGTCGAAATACATAAATTTCGTCGTGTCGGTGCGCACATAATGCACATCCGATTTGCTCAGCGCGAAAATGTTTGACTGACCGTTGTGAATGAGATTAACGGTTCCTTTGTCAAAAATAAAAATATCCTTCAATCTGTTTGAATCTCCTTTAATGACGTTGTCATAACTAATTCTAATACCAAGACTATCGGTAATCGGCGTTTTACCAACAACACTGCGCAAAACCATATTGACTGAATCGCATGGCATGGCAACTTTTGTATTCGCTTTTTGGGGTACAATTAAATTTGTAAACGTACTATCCGCAAAACCCAGCGTCGTGCGATTAGCAGCAAAATAAACAGTGCTCAATCCTTTTTGACAATCGAAAGCAGAATTTATGGGGCAAGGCGGTGAACTATAATGCAAGCGTGGTCCTTTTATAGAATCGCAATACCAAACATGTTGTTCGTTGCATGGTGGACAAATAAATGAAAATTGCGTCGGAAATAATAATTTTGAATCTTTGTCTATGAGTTTTGAACTTGCCGTAGTCGGTGAATGGCTCAAAGCTAATAGTTCAGCACTCGCGCTGCAATCTGCATAAAATCCCATTCTCGCAGTGTAATCGCCACCGAGCGAAGAAACTAAATGCGCATCGAATCGCATCGTTAATGTGTCAGCCGCCCGATTAAAGGATATTAATTTCAGGGTGTCTGTAAAACGCGTCAATAACATCGAATCTTTTACAGGTTGAATACCTTTAGGAAGCGTCACTTTTACTTCAAATTGTTCTTGCCCATTACAACTTTTAGAAAAATTAAAAATACTTCTGCGCTCCATGTGCTGCACCATAAAATATTTTGAATCCGTATTGGCATCTGGATCCGAACAATTATCTACTAAAGCATTACCATTGAACGGAGAGAAAAAACCAGGGTGCGCATCTGTGTTTGAAGCGTTACAGTTATCGCCGTATTGAATGATGGCACTTAATCCAGTCGAAAAAGTTAGTTGACAGTTTTTAGTTGACAGTTGACAGCCATTTATCGCTCTCAAACTGTCAACTAACAACTGACAACTGTCAACTGATAACGCATAATCAACCTCAATTAAAAAAGATTTTCCAATCGGCAAATCATCATAAATACCATCGCCGTCTGCATCTGTTAAACCTACGCCGACACCATCAGGATCGGAAGAAAATACATTTTTTAATGCCGTCGTCGTCGTGTCGTGCAAAGGAATATTTTTTCCTGCAATGCGCATGGCAGTAATGGTATAACCATTCGTACTTTTCAAATAATTACCGACACCAATACCCGCTAAAATATTATGCATCGTTGCAGCGCCTGCACTGTTTTCAGCACCATTATTTTTAAAAATTACGGACGCTCTACCATTCGTACAGTAACCTCCAATGACATCTGTTCCGTTCGGATTTGAAGAAAAACCGACACTCACAGAGCCTTCACTTTTTTGAACTAAATCCGTCGCCGAAATGGTATTGCAATACGCATTATCACATCCCCAACGGGCGGAATGATTACTACTCCTACTCGCTGAACAACTTAAAAGTATCAAATCTTCCGTAACTGTTACTGTTTCATTTGCATCGAAAAGTGTATCGTTGTTGGCACTACCTGAATTATTTTTAAATAAATCGCCTTTTATGAGATACGAAATGAGTGTATCTTGATTAGAATTTCCCGTCGGTGTTTTAACAAAATTTACGGAAGTACCATTTACTTTTACACCCAAAACGCCAACGCCTGCACCTTGTGCATTGCTATAAAGAATGCTTTTTAGATAAGCACCGATACTCGAGTTATTTATTTTGATAGTGCGCTGGTACAATCCACCGACATGACTATTACTGCCCGCCGTATTACTCACTGCCATTGTTAAATATGGCACCCTGATTTGGTCGCGATAGGATGTACAAAAATCAGATTCTGTTACATTTGATTGATTACTTTTGGAAAAATTAAATTGCCACGTATCTTTTACATCCAATAAATTATTTTTTGTGAGCGTATCGGTATAATCGCAATTTGCGCGAATGGTGTAAGAAATATAAATGGGACTTCCTGTAGTGATCGTTCCGATAGAAAATTGAGGATTAACTTTATCAGTATCGGTTAGTGTTACGCCTGACGATGATTGATTAGCATTGAAACTTACCAATTGTACACCTTTAAACAATTGCAATTTTGCTTGCGTATTCGTTAAAGTTGAAGCATCTAAAGAAGAATTAGAAATGCTTACTGTAACGGTAGTCATGTTACCGCAGACAATTAAATTGTGCGGTGCAGAAGATGCATCTTTAAACGATACGGTAATATTTTGGGAAGAAAGACTTGGAACGCAAAAGGCAAAAACTAAAGGGCAAAGGGCAAAGGACAAAAAGCAATTTAGTTGTCTTGATTTTCTCATGATATAGTTTGGTAAAAGAATTAGGAATAGGTAATAAGAAAACCCTCACTCAAGGTAACGGCAATTAACCATTATTAAATTAACCATTAACCATTATTATTCTACCACCTAATTTCATGCCACGACTCACTCAAGGCAATAAATAATGGTTAATGTTTAATGGTTAATTCCATGCATAATTAACCATTAACCATTAAACATTATTTATTGCCTTTTACCTTTTACTCTTTACCTTTTACTTATTCCTTATAAGTTAACCGATAAATTTTTCCACCCCAATCATCACTGATTAAAATTCCGCCTTTATTATCGTTTACGACATCAACAGGTCTGCCAAGTAAATCGGAAGATTTATCTAAAAATTTTACGAGTGCTTGTTCACCATAAGGTTTGCCATCTTCAAACATAACGTGCGAAATTTGATAGCCGCCTTTCTCACTTCTATTCCATGAACCGTGATACGCAACAATTGCATCGTTCAGATACGTTGATGGAAATTTATTGCCTGTATAAAAACACATTGCATTAGGCGCCCAATGCGCGCCCGTGCTCCACTCGGGAATAATAGTTTTGGCAGCGAGTTTTACAATGTCGGGTCTATCCATATATTCATAGCGTGGCAATTTGTTACCCGTAATGTAAGGATGTCCATAATAACCACCTTCCACATATTTATTCATTTCGCAAGGAGGATTATTATCCGTAATTGGTTGCAAGCCATCGCTCAATTTTTTTTCCATCACACCACCGAACCAATCGCTACCGTGATCCATTCCCCAAATTTCAGACGTGCCAGGACGAACAACCAATTTTTCGGTGTTGCGCAAGCCGCCACAAAATAATTTTTTATCTGAACCGTCCAACGCGAAAGACCAAATTTTTAGACGTTCTGTTTCTGTGTCATCGTCAATGTTTCCACTACAACCAATTGAGGTATAAATTCTGTTATTTGAAATCAACAAAGATCTCCACCAGTGTCCACCTTCTTTCGGCAATTTGCCATCGGCAATTACGGTGATAGTTTCATCTGCTACGCCATCATTATTGGTATCGCGCGATTTAAATATAGCACCCGTCTCTGCATACCATAACCAACCATCCACCCATTGCATGGCGTGAACTTTTTTATGACCACTGATAAAATTTACAACAGTTTCGTAATAACCATCACCGTCAGCATCGCGCAGTGCTTTAATTTCACCTTTTTCTGGGAACGAAACGAACAATGTGCCTGCATCGTTTAACAACATAAAGCGTGGATTTTTTAAATCGGATTGAACAACCTCGAGTTTAAAATTTTTACGCACCCAAATGTCAGGATTAACAACAGCAGTGGCGGTTTTTTGTGCGGAACACGCTGTATTAGCAAGCATACAAACAAAAAAAATCGAAAATAAAAAGAGAACTTGTTTCATAATGAAAATTTTTAAGCTGCAAGTTAGTGAGGTTGAAATTAAAATTAAATTTTTAAGTTCTTGATAATTAAAATAAATGTGTTTAATCGTTTTTTGTTTAAAATATTCTAAACTAAATTCCGTTTAACATTTAATTTTATAATCTCTTGTATATTTGTAAAAAAATTGAATTTCACTAATGAATAAGTTTTATCGTTTTTTAGTTGTTGCATTTTTAATTGCCATAACTTGCTCAATGGCTATGAGCGCTTGTACTCGCGGTTACGGTTGCCCATATAAAACACAAGTTTCCGCTCAAAAGTAAGATTTACTATTATTAAACTACGTTAACCTTTCACCAAAATGATTGATTGGAATGCCATTACTACACCTGAACAACTTGCTGCCATAAGTGAGAAAGAAAATAATTTCTTAATTTTTAAGCATTCTACAAGTTGCTCTATTTCTGCCATGGCAAAATCGAGATTTGAACGCGATTGGAACGAAAGCCTGACAAATGCTAAACCGTATTTGGTTGATTTGTTAAAACATCGTTCCGTTTCTAACGCAGTATCAGAAAAATTTTGTGTGCATCACGAATCGCCCCAAATTTTACTTATCCATAACAGTGAATGTGTTTACGATGCCTCTCATTTAGACATTTCTTTTACGGAATTGATTGAAAACGCTAAAGTTCATTGAGTGAATTCAGTTATAATCACTGCTGATGGTTCACACTCGTTAGCTTCCGCGGATTTTAAAGAAAATTATCACTCCACCAACGGTGCTGTTGACGAATCGCGTCATGTTTACATTGAAGCAGGTTTAAATTATCTGTTGGCACAAAACAAAAGGGGGATTAAAATTTTGGAGATTGGTTTCGGAACTGGTTTAAATGCTTTTTTAACAATCATTGAAGCTAAAAAAAAGAATTTAAAAATTCAGTATTGCGCTATCGAAGCCTTCCCGATTGAAGAAAAAATTTTTAACGCACTAAACTATCCAGAAGTTTTAAACTCTTCCGAAGAATTATTTCGCCAACTCCACAGGCAAAATACCTCCCCTAATTATTCTCAGATTACCCAAAATTTTTCATTTTCAAAAACTATCTCTAAAATTGAATATGTTGAACTGAAAGAAAAATTTGACCTCATTTATTACGATGCCTTCGCACCAACAACTCAACCAGAGCTGTGGACTGAAAAAATTTTTCAAAAAATGTACGACTGCCTCCACTCTGGTGGAATATTAGTGACGTATTGTGCAAAAGGGAGTTTCCGACGCACGCTCAAATCCGCAGGTTTTGTTGTTGAAAAATTACCTGGTGCAACGGGTAAACGCGAAATGACGCGTGCCACGCACGTTTAAATAATAAATAATGGTTAATGTTTAATGGTTAATTATTAATTATGCATGGAATTAACCATTAAACATTAACCATTAACCATTAAACATAACCTTTGTTGCCACATCGCTACTGTACCTTTATTATTTGTTCTCAGTCCGAAACCATGCGCAGCGTTAGAATAAATGTGCAATTCATCACCGAGTAACATAATTTCAAATACGGTTCCTACTTTCTTTTCATCCAGAATATAAAACAAAATTACCAGTTTAGCCGTAAATATAAATTCTATTAAAAACACTTTTATGTTAATCGAAAAACAAATTCTCGGTGTTGGTTCACGCGTAAAGCATCCTGCGTATGGCGATGGAGTTGTTATTCGATTGCATTTAAAAGCGTACGATGTCTGTTTTTTCACGTATGGCGTAAAAGTTGTTGGAAAAGATTTTACAACGTGGGAAATTATTGAAGCGTTGCCAGCCGAAGAGTCTGTCACTTTTACAGATGCAGAGAGATCGTTGATGCGCATTTTACGCACTTGGAGCGATGTCAACGAAGTTGTGCCCATGAGCGATAAATGGAAAGATGGAATTATGATTTTAAAACCTAAGGACGCAAGTTATAAATCGCACGAATTTCCGATTGATTCTTTTTTTCATAAAATAGTTATGACGCGCGATAGATTGCGCGTAATGGAGCAGCGCGTTAATGCCAGTGCTTTAACAGACGAAGAAAAAGTAAATTTACAGCAATACATCACGCGTATTTATGGCAGTTTAACTTCTTTCAACATACTTTTCAAAAATAAAGAAGATAATTTTGTCGGGCAAAAAAACGAGTAGTTGATAGTTGTTGGTTGTTAGTACGAAACATCCCAACCGACCAACGACAATCAACCAACGACTAACAACTAATGACTATCAACTATCAACTATCAACTATCAACTAATTATTTTATGCCTAACGGAGTAAAAAAAGAAAATTTACCTCAAAAAATTTGTGCTACGTGCAATAAACCATTTACTTGGCGCAAAAAATGGGAAAAAAATTGGTCTGAAGTTAAATATTGTAGCGACCGTTGCAGAAATGATTCAAAAAAGAAACCGACGTAGTTTGACATTTTAAAATCTGCACCTTAAACAATCTTTACATCCAACGAACTAATACTGCTGATGCAGCCTTTTTTTATTCTTTTTTTTCATAAAGTCATCATATATAAATGACTAAAACCCAATTTTTAGTACTGTTATTTTTATTTTTCAATTAATAACTGTTTCAAAAATACCAATCAAGTTCGTTCTATTTTCATCGCTCCAATTTAAAATCTGCATCCGTTGCTGGTCGCACATTAGCATTGGCAACTTTCCACCCAGTGCGATACATCCAATCCGTCATCTTTTTTAATTTGGGCAGATTTATATTTTCAGCATTATCTAAAGGTGTGTGATAATCGGGATGGAGTAATGTAGTGTACATTAAAGCAGGAATTCCCAGACGCGCGTATGGCAAATGGTCGCTTCTGAAATACCAGCCTTCAACGTGCGTAACTTTATCCCAAAGCGTATCGAGTACGAAATTTGCACCTTCTTTATTAGCATCTAATGCCATGTTCACGAGTTCCAAGGAATTTCTATGCGGCGGTTGAACGCCCAAAAGTGCTGCAGAATCAATCGTATTTCTGCCAATCATGTCGCCATTTAAAACAGCAACAATACTATTTATCGGAATGGTTGGATGCGCAGAATAATAACGCGAACCCAATAAACCGCGCTCTTCTGCACCATGAATAACAAAAATGACAG
>JAYVVO010000101.1:0-2089 GCA_043786955.1 Saprospiraceae bacterium | reverse complement strand
CCGCAATTTCCATTGTTTGCCACCAACCATTTGTCATCGGCATTTCGCGTTTTTCAAATTTGCCGTTGTTATTTATAAAAATAGTAATCGGCATATATTCACCAGTTATTACTAAATCTAAATCTTTATCGCCATCCACATCAACCCATTGCGCCGAAGTAATGATGCCAATATCTTTTAACTGCGGTGCTAAATCATTCGATTTATTATCGAATCCACCTTTTTTATCGTTTTGTAATAAATAACCACTCGCAGGTTTACCGTACGTCGTCGGATCGAAACGCATCCCACAGAACAAATCTTTGTAACCATCGTTGTTAAAATCTGCCACCGCTACTGCACCTGTTGCTAAATTGTGTTTTTCTGCGAGCGCGCTAAACGCGCGTTTAAAATTGCCTTTGCCGTCGTTAATGTAAATTCTATCATTAAAAGTTCTGCCGTCCGAACCACCGGAACCGACAAACAAATCTAGATCGCCATCGTGATCGGCATCGAAGAAAACACACACGACATCTTCCGCTAACGCGTCGAGTTCTAAAGCGGGTTGTTTGGTTTTAACAAATTTCCCATCAATTTGTAAAAAAACTGCACCTGCCTGATTTTGCGCACCACAAACAAAAATATCGTCTGTGCCGTCGCCGTTTAAATCGCCGACACATACTTTAGGTCCTAAGGTTGAATTCATGTGAAACAACAATCGGTCGTAATCAAAATCTGAAAAAGTATTTTCTTCGTGTTTAAAATCTAAACCTGTTGAAGCCGTGATATCATCGAAATGAACAGGTAGCAATGAGCTATTAGCTTTGAGCTTTGAGCTGCTATTCGAGAGCGGAAGCTCATAGCTCAAAGCTAATAGCCCATTGCTGAAAATCGGCGTAATAGCTTTTGCATCTTGTTGACGCAAACTCAAACAGGTGTCCGTTTTAACATTGCGCAGCGTCAGGCGTTTACCATTTGTAAAATCCGCTGTGATAGAATCTAAAACAGTTACGCCACCCAAACCAAAAGTCAGTTTTAAATCCATAGAAGATTGAAAACCGCGCATCGGCATTTGCTCTTGGTAAAATATTTGATCACCCGAATAGCAAGTAACTTGTGTGCCGAGAGCAAAGGTATTTTTTGTGTCGCTGCTGAGTTTAATTTGAATAAAATGATTTTGTGGCATTTGTTGTCGCGCTTCGTTCCGATACACAAAACACTCCATGTTAACGTTGTTGACGATGAGATCTAAATCGCCGTCACCGTCTAAATCGGCATAGGCAGCACCATTAGAAAAACTTGGATCGCCTAAGCCCCATGCTGCGGCAACGTCTTTAAATTGCAAATTACCTTCATTGTGAAAACAAAAATTTGGTAATTTTTCGCTCGGTATGGTGTCAATGAGTTTTTTAAAATCAACGCCTTTTTCAGTAATGATGGAGCGTTTAGTATCATCGTCCGCGATGAATTGAATGTAATCTTGGTCTGTTAAATCTTTCCCGATACCATTGGCGACGAAAATATCTTTTTTACCATCGTTATCAAAATCGGTTATCAAAGCACCCCAACTCCAATCGGTTGCGCCGACGCCCGAAAGAAAAGCAATTTCAGAAAAACTGCCGTTGCCGTTGTTAAGTTGCAAACAATTGTGCGTGAACTGTGGAAAATATCCGTACGATTCATTCAACTTTAATCTGTTCCAACTATCGAAAGTTGTTTTAGTTTTCAATCTCCTATCGCTCGAAGGCAACATTTCTGTATTAAAAATATCTGGATAGCCGTCGTTGTTAATATCCGCTAAATCTGAACCCATTGAAGCGGCACTCATGTGGTTGAGTTGCTGCGCTGCGACCTCTTTAAATTTTCCATTTTTCTGATTTATGTAAAGATAATCTTGTTCAAAAAAATCATTACACACGTATAAATCATCCCAACCGTCGCGATTCACATCCCCAACTGTTACGCCCAAACCAAACGCTTGTTCACTGCCATAAATTCCTGCTTCTGCACTGACGTCTTTGAATTTGCCGTTGTCGTTACGCAAAAGTTTATGCCCGCCTTTCGCATCGCGCGTGTTGCGAATATTATTTTGTAAATTAAAACTACCAAT
>JAYVVO010000100.1:0-2091 GCA_043786955.1 Saprospiraceae bacterium | reverse complement strand
CCCATCCATATAATAAATTATGCCATTGGCAACATTACATGCCACACCGACAGGAAGTGGAATCATGCCGCAAATTGAAAGCGCACCTTGAATCAAATCTTTTTCAACATTCCAAAATGCTTGAAAACCTAATTTAGCTTTTGAACACGTAGGGCATTGCGTTTTCAAAGAAGTATATTGGTAATAAAATTCAGCAATCTTTTCCGCGGGTGAAAAAGGATCTTGAGATAAAGTTAATACTGCAACATTTAATATCCAATCGTCATCACCGACTTTAGGAAAACCTGCATCTTTACTGGTATTGTAAAAATCATTATTCGTTGCTAGTAAATTAAAATATTGGATTAGGGTAGCGGCATCGAGAGATTGATACTCATTTAGAACTGCTTGTTGATTCGTATTACTTCTGCCTCTTGTTACTATAAAATTGAGGATTTCTGTTTCTAATTCTGGATGCTGCTGAATATAATAATTGTAATCAAATTCGCTTATGCCAAAAGCTATAAGCCCAGATTTTAAAGTTGTGGCATCATAAATATTGCCAGGTAAATTATTTTGGTTACCTTGATTAATTATTGCAGATGAACCACCTCCATAGGATACTAACGTACCATCGTAACCACTGCTTGAACTTGTTGGAGAATAATTACCGCCACCACCTGTAGGATCGTTTGAGCTTATACCTGAATCACCAAAAAAACCACCAATGGCATTTCCAATAGAACTAAAGAATGAACCTATTCTATCCCACCAACTTAAACCAAAACTATAGCACGGATTGTCATCTCGGAAACCCACAGATTTTAAATTATTAGGTGCTAATTCTCCCAAAATTTTTCCATTTTTGAGTTTTATCACTTTCCTAATTTTACTGTCCATCGTAATTTCATACATATAACCTGTAAAATCAGTTGCGCTATATTTGCCTTTTACTCTAATATCGTATTCGATAGTTGGTACGTAGCATTTTAAAACACTTTGAATATGCCCGATCGAATCGCAGTAAAAAACAAGTGAGTAGCCCGATTTATTGGAATCAAGTTCAGGAATGTGCTCAACAGGTACAACTAATATAGGATTTACTTTTAGTAGTGTAGAGATTTCTGCATTTGACCATTTCGGTTTAATTGAAATACCGGATGGAATATACATTACTGTATCTCCAAGTACACTTGTTGGCAACGAATGTAGCGACGCAAGTTTTTCATCCCCAAATTTTTCTTTAAAAAAAGTTGAGGCAGTTTCAACAGTAATGATTGAAGAAACTAAATTGGTTTTGGCTGTAGTATTTGAAGACTCAGGTAATCCTTCTTTCTTACAACTCCAAAATAAAGTTGAAGTTAGAAAAATAAATAAAACTGTTAGTAATTTTGCGGAGAAGTTGCGGAGAAGTTGCGGAGAAGTTGCGGAGAAGTTGCGGAGAAGTTGCGGAGAAGTTGCGGAGAAGTTGCGGCGTTTTAGAAATACGTCTCATTTTTGAAAAATTAAAAATGTGGATTAAAAAATTGAAAATCAACAATTTTAGTTCAAACGTTGTGCCAAAATTAACAATGATAGAGGAACCTTCAAAGTTACTCGAACATTTCTTTGTTCTCAACATCTCGCAGAATATTTTTCATCATCAAAACGCCACCAAAATGAACGACAGCAATAACGAGTAAAGCATAACGCAAGGCGATGTAATCGCTGGCGAAGCGCGCTAAGAGTATAAATAATCCGCAGCCGAATAAACGACCGACATACAAACCTAATTCGTGATTAAAAATATAAGCAAATTCGTTGCGCCCTTCTATGCGTGCCACAATCTCAATCACTTTTAATTGAACTGGGAAATACGCTATATCGAGAAGAGGACGCGCAAATAGTAAACACAAAATAAATAAAATAACGCCTGTTGCTGAAAACATAACTGCGTTAATCAGCGCACCCAGAATAAATAGCGAACAACCTATGGTATAAATTAAAATCCTGTGTTTCGGAAAAGTAATTCTACCCAGAACATAGAGCAAGATAGCGGAAAAAAATGCGGCGATACCTTGAATTAATCCGAGAGATCCTTCTTTACCGACGAGTGTTAAAACCAACATGGTT
>JAYVVO010000099.1:0-2093 GCA_043786955.1 Saprospiraceae bacterium | reverse complement strand
CAAAACTTTTTTGCGCGTTTCTGGACTCACATCGTACGCATCGTGCAGTGCGCGTGAAACTGTTGAGACGGCAATACCCAAACGGTTCGCAATTTCTTTTATCGTAACACTTTTACTTTTCATGAAGTGCTGTGTTGTAAAAACTTTGGTAAGTTAAACTTTAATTTTCAATATTATAAAATCGCGAGGATATTTTAAGGAATAAAAAACCAATCGGGATACTACTTTCGTAAATGCAATTATAAAACCAATGTGTTAAAATTTTTAGATAAATGAGCTCATCATAAAAAAGTTCAAATTCTAAAACTTTGAGTTCATTAGTTATAATCAAACTTTACTTCATTTTAAAAAAGAAACGCCATGCGTAAATTATTTTACCCACTCTTTGTACTTGGTTTATTAGTCACTTTAGGTTTTGTTTACAAAAATTACGAAAACAAGAAAAATGCTATTCCAGAAATTAAAATTCGGAATAAAAACGTCTCTTCAACCAGCGAATGGTTGAACACAAAAGCTTCGATGGAGGGTTTAATTGATAAAATTCGCCGCAATCCAGCAGACTTAAAATCCAAATTACAATTGGCAATGCTTTATGTTCAAGAAGGCAGAACGACAGGAGATCACGCTTATTACGATGAAGCAAGTTTAATATTAGTCAATCAAGTTTTAGCAAAAGATGCCAATAATTTTGATGCGCTGTGCGTAAAATCTACTTTATTGCTTTCGCAACACCATTTTTCGGATGCACTCATCGCAGCAAACAACGTTGTTAATTTATACCCCGACGCAGCTTATGGTTATGGTTTATTGTGTGATGCCAAAGTTGAACTCGGCGATTACAAAGGCGCCGTTGAAGCAGCTGATAAAATGATTTCTATTCGCCCCGATTTACGTTCATACTCGCGCGTTTCTTATTTAAGAGAAATTTACGGCGATTACAAAGGCGCGATTGAAGCAATGACAATGGCAGTTAAAGCGAGTGTAACAGGCATGGAACAAACGGAATGGTGTCGTGCGCAACTCGGTAAATTGTACGAAAACGTGGGCGATTTTACTTCCGCTAAGTTGCAGTACGATTTAAGTTTAGCGGCTCGACCAGATTATGCCTATGCTTTAGCAGGTATGGGACGTTTGGCAAAACAAAATAAAAATTACGAAGAAGCGATTAACTATTACATTAAAGCCAATGAAAGTGTAACTGATTTCGCTTTTAACGATGAGTTAATTGATTTGTATCGGTTGAATAATCAGAACGATGAAGCACAAAAAGTAGGCAACAAACTTATAGAAAATTTAAAATTACACGCTAATACAGATGCTGCTGCACCCGACAAAGGTCACTATGCGGACAAAGAATTGGCTTATGTGTATTTAAAAATGGGTAATTCGGACAAAGCCCTCGAACATGCCACGCGCGAATGGAATCGCAGACCCAATAATATAGACGTGAATGAGTGTCTAGCGTGGGTTTATTTTAATAAAAATGATTTACCCGATGCGCAAAAATTTATGCAACACGCATTGGTTACTAATTCGCAAAATCCTGTTTTGCGTGCGCGCGCTGCGCAAATTATGAAATAAAATGTTTTGCGTACTTTGCGACGACTCTGCGTCTCTACGTTAAACAAAAAAACGTAGAGACGAGGAGAAATCGAAAGTTCTTTGCAATCGCAGTGAACGCAGGGTATTAAAAAATACACTTTTAAAATGAAAAATAATTTTAACAAGAACATTGTACTTTTAATTTTGATTTTGTGTAGCGCACATTGGGTTTCAGCACACACAATAAATTATGCTTTGGAAGGTAAACCGTTTGGCTATGTGTTTAGTTATTATTTGAAATTAGGTTTTGAACACATTATCCCGAATGGTTTTGATCATATATTGTTTATAGTAAGTTTATATTTATTGAGTCCGAAATTAAAGAACGTGTTACT
This sequence comes from Saprospiraceae bacterium, assembly GCA_043786955.1. Lineage (GTDB taxonomy): Bacteria > Bacteroidota > Bacteroidia > Chitinophagales > Saprospiraceae > JAAFJT01. The sequence goes on along the minus strand of JAYVVO010000099.1, from coordinate 156 downwards.
GCAAGCTACGGCTTTCACAGTAGCACACACGCTAACCTTAATTCTTTCGATGAAAAATATAATTGTTGCACCACCCGCAATAGTTGAACCTATCATTGCGCTTTCGATTTGTTTTGTAGCTTTAGAAAATATTTTTAGCTACCATCAATTAGCTGT
>JAYVVO010000098.1:0-2093 GCA_043786955.1 Saprospiraceae bacterium | reverse complement strand
ATCCATTAAAACAGCAACCGATAAAATTAAAGCGCGTGGTGGCGACGTTATTTTTGTACGAACACCTTGTAGTGGACCATCATTAGGTGAATTAAAGGATTTCCCACGCGAGAAATATTGGGAGCGACTTTTAAATTATACGCATTGCCAAGGCATTCACTTTACCGATTATACTGCGACAAATCATTTTATCTGCCCAGAATTTTCGCACTTAAAACCCACCGATGCTGTCATTTACACCCAAAGTCTCATTCAAACTTTAGATAAAGATAAAGGTTGGGTTATGAATGCTAGTAACAGGTTGGTTGTTAAAAAGTAAAGGTTTGAACTACTAATTTTTAAAAATTCGTACGACTGCTGCTTTTTGATTTTCCATGCCATAAATGGCACGGTTACAAATTGGTCACGCCTACGGCATTTTGATTTTGGTTTTCATTTTCGTTTTCGATTTGATTTTCGTTTCGATTTTATTTTTCATTTTGATTTTGATTTTGATTTTGATTTTCATTTGATTTTGATTTACGTTTTGATTTTCAAATTTCATTTTCGTTTTCGTTTTTTATTCAACTTTTTTCAAACAGTTATTAGTTGTTGTTTCATTACCAAACTATCAACTAACAACTTTCAACCATCAACTCAATTCATCATGATTTTCAATTCTTATATTTTTATTGCATTTTTTGCAGTCGTACTGTTTTTACACAATCTGCCGATTTCGTGGCGCGCCAAAAAAATAAATTTGTTGTTAGCGAGTTATATTTTTTATGCCGCTTGGAATCCGCCATTTATTTTATTGCTGTGGCTCTCTACAGTGATTGATTTTTTTGTCGGTCGCGCACTTTATACACAAACAGACAAGCGGAAGAAAAATTTGCTTTTGGTAATAAGCCTCATTGGCAATTTAGGTATGCTGTGCTTTTTCAAATACGGCACATTCCTACTCGAAAATTTCACAACGCATGTAAATGCAATGGGGATTAATTTTCATCCAGCCAAACCCAATATTATTTTACCAGCGGGAATTTCTTTCTACACCTTCACAACGCTGTGCTATACCATTGATATGTATAGAAAGCACAGCAAACCTGTTGCGTCGTTGCTCGATTTTTCGTTGTTCGTCACTTTTTTTCCGCACTTAGTAGCCGGACCAATTGTGAGACCTGAACAATTAGTACCGCAATTCGAATCGCCGCGCACTGCTACGCAAAAACAAATGTTCGAAGGTTTATTACTTCTATCTTTCGGTTTATTTATGAAAGTTGTTTTAGCCGATGCTATGCTTTCAGGTGCTGCCGATACTGTTTTTAGTGCCCACGGTATGCTGCCCACACTCGACGCTTGGATGGGTGTTTTGGCTTTTTCGGGACAAATATTTTTTGATTTTGCGGGATATTCATCTTGTGCAATTGGTGTTGCGCTTTGTCTCGGTTTTGTTTTACCGCGCAATTTCAATTATCCCTACGCTGCTATCGGATTTACCGATTTTTGGCGGCGCTGGCACATCACGCTTTCAAGTTGGTTGCGCGATTATCTCTACATTCCACTCGGTGGAAACAGATTTGGTGCAGCGCGCATGTATTTTAGTTTAATGGTTACGATGCTCATCGGTGGTTTATGGCACGGTGCGAATTGGACTTTTGTCGTTTGGGGTGGTTTGCACGGTTTATTTTTAGTAATCGAAAAATTTTTTACAGATCGCAGCGCACCCACAACGCAGAATACTGCAACTAAAAACTTTTTATTAGCAGCACTCACGTTTTTTTTAGTATTGATAACGTGGGTATTTTTTCGCGCATCCACATTCACGCAAGCAGGCGAACTGCTCACATCCATGTTTGGTTTTGCACCTGCCGAAAGTCAAGGCGTACTCACGTCGCTCGCAATACTCAAAGTTTCAATTATTATTCCTTGTATGCTCATCGGTCATTGGTTCATGCGCAACACAACGCTGCTCGATTGGGCATATAATATTTCGTGGTGGCGATTGAGTTTCGTGTGGTCAACGATGATTATATTTTTGATTTTAGCACAAGAAAGCAGCGGTTCATTTATTTATTTTCAATTTTAAATTTAAAAACGGGTATGCCGAAAAC
>JAYVVO010000097.1:0-2094 GCA_043786955.1 Saprospiraceae bacterium | reverse complement strand
AAACAAATTTTATTTAAACAAACTGTGAACAACTTTTTTTTATTCTTAATTATTTAAAATCACTTGGCGTATTGTGTTGTATGCTCACTATGTTTTTTCTGCTAATATCCATCCAAGAAATACAGTCAAATTTTAAAAACGCAATGCTACATGTTGACATCGTTTTATCAAAACCAAAAGATAAAGACAAAATAATTTCAGTAAGTTTAGGTTCATGCCCAAAAAGCCAAACCGTCTGTGCATTATTCGGTAATTCTTTAATAAAATCTAAAAGCTCCTTGGCATCAGCTTCATAAATAAGTTTTTCAGGCTGGATAGTGTGTCTATTAAATAATTTATTTTGAAAAATCTCTGCAGTTTGCATGGCACGCAGCGCGGAACTGGATACAACTATTTCTGGTTTCGGCAATTTTCCAACCACAATGTTCGTCATAAAATCTGCTTCTTGAATCCCTTTTTTGGAAAGCGCGCGATAAAAATCTGGCTTACCATTGGGCGCAGAAAATTCTGCATGGGCATGGCGAATTAAAATAAGATTTTTCATAAACTAAAACTATGTTTTTTCGACAGAATGATTAATTTTGTATGATATACTATTTTGAAACATTTCTCAAAGATATTATTTATACATGAAATTACCTTTTGGACTGTCTCAGTTTGCTGATTTTTTTTCAGATGAATCTATCGCGGATGCTGAAGTGCATCTATCAGAAGGTAGAATCGGTTCCTTGACCGAACTTGAAAAAAAATTATGGATATGCAAATATGAAGAAGGTGCGCAAATTTATGAAATTGAAATTCAGTTGGTTGGTAAAAAAGTAAAAGATTTTGCTTGCGACTGTAGCATTAGAGAAAAAGATTGTAGACATGCTTTCTACGCTATTGAAGAACTTAATGAGCGGTTCAAAGATGAAACGGATGCTAAACTTAAAAAAGCGGAAGATAAAAAGAAAAATACACCCATCAAGCCACAAACGATTAGAAATATTATTCAAAGTGTTGATGCTGAAGAACTCAAAAAATTTGTGATTGATGTCGGTTCGAGCAATAAAAACTTTGAAATGGCTGTACGGGCGCGTTTCGGTTTAGATGCGGAAGGGCAAAATATTGAAACTTCCTCGAAAGAAATTTTTGCAAAGTTAATTGCAAAAGCCAGAACTTCTTATGGCGACATAAATCCGAAGGGTTGGGAACAACTCGTCACTTTTTTAGACGGGATAAAATTTAAAATTGAAAACTGTTTTGAGCATCAGAATTTTGCGAATGCTTTAGAGTTTTGGTATTGCTATACGCATTTCATTTTGCGGTTGCATCGCAGCGATTTCAGTCTGGGTAAAAAATTGGAAAAACGCCGACAGTTCTCGAATGAATTTTTAAGTGTCATTCACCCGATGATTATTGCACCAGAATTAAAAGAAAAACTGCGTGTATATCTTCTCGCATTAGCGCAGAATTATGTCAAATTAGCGGAATCGCAAACGATTGTTAATTATGCCTTCAAAGAAAAAATATTTAAAGAAGAAAATACGCTCGAATTATTGGCTTCTATTAGAGAAGCACTCTCAAAAAGTTCGCTTTACTTTGAGGAGCAATTTTATTTAGAACTTTTAGAAATAAATTTCTTATATAGGCTGAATAAACACGAAGAAGCACGTAGAATTTTACGCGCAAAAAAAAGAAATACAAACCTTTATTTAAATGCCGTCTATAACTGCATCGAAAAAGAAGAATATGATGAAGCCAAATTTCTCATCGAGCAAGGTAAACAAATGTATAATGAGTCGGAAGTAATTTTTGGTTTTCAAAGACTTGAATATGCCATCGCAGAAAAACAAAATAACGTAGATGAGATTAAAACTTTAGCGTACAAAATGCTCATTGCTTCAAACCAAAAAAGATTTTTAGACGTGTTATATGAGCATAATATTTCAGTCATTGACATCGAAAAATTGACTAAACTTTATGAGGCTAAAATGAGTGATTCAGAATCGAGGGAAGTGTTGGCGTACATTTATTTTAAAAAGAAAGATTGGGAAGCAATTATTAAATTGATAGAAAAAACTAATGATATTGAAGTATTTGGTGAATATGCTT
>JAYVVO010000096.1:0-6130 GCA_043786955.1 Saprospiraceae bacterium | reverse complement strand
ACAATAATTATCTTGTTCATATTACTGCCTACAACGAACGACGTGAAACTACCGATTTTAATTTACCAAATGTGACGATTAAAGAAGATAACAAAGGTATCTGGCATTATTATTTAGGGACTTCGTATTCAACTTTAGAAGAGGCAGATAGTGCAAAGCGCGACTTAATAAAGCGCGGATTTCCTTACACATATATTATTGACATTGAAAAAGTGCGTCGCGAATGCAAGCTGCAATGCGATACAGATCCGTCAATTGATCCTGCGGGTACAATCAGTATGAAAAAAATTAGAAGTGTACATCATTTGCTTTACGAATTTAACCGATACACGCTCTCCAACGAATCGAAAAGTATGTTGCAAAATCTTTCACGTGTCCTCAACGAAAACCAATATTATTCAGTCGAACTCAAAGGACACGCCGATGCGCTCGGTACACCCGAATCGAATCAGGAAATTTCTGAAAAACGCGCAGACTTAGCGGCACTTTTTTTAAATTCAATTGGTATCAATCCTTCGCGCATAAAATCGAGCAGTTATGGCATGGATCAACCGATTGCTAAGAATACACTTAATGGAAAAGATTGTCCTAAAGGTAGACTTTATAACCGCCGTGTAGAAATTTTTATAACGGATAAAGGTGGGAATGTTTTAAATGCCATTGTTGAACCGTTCGATATTCCCACCGAATTAGCTTTGAAATCAGCAAAACCATAAATTCAAATGAGAAGCGGGAATTACGAATTAGGAATTACGAACGCGTTATTTATTTTTTGAAATATTTATCCCTTTTAATGGTAATTTTTTTTTATAGTTTGCAATTACTTCTCTCTTTTGTTTTTAATTCTTCATTTTTAATTATACATTTGCGCTTCTTAAAACAACTCAGTGAGAGTTCATCTCTTTTTGAGTAAGTATTTACTTAATAAATCGTTTAAAATGCCAGTTAAAATTCGTTTACAACGTCACGGACGCAAGCAAGCCCCTTTTTATCACATTGTTATTGCTGATAGTCGCGCACCACGCGACGGTAAATTTATTGAAAGAATCGGTACATACAATCCAATGACAGTTCCTGCAACTATTGATCTCGATAATCAAAAAGCATACGATTGGTTGGAAAAAGGTGCACAACCTACCGACACAGTCAATGGAATTTTGAAATACAAAGGCGTATTGTATCAGAAACATTTGGAGCGCGGTGTTAAAAAAGGTGCTTTAACTACTGAACAAGCGGCTGAAAAATTAACAACTTTTGTAGACGCGCGCAACAAAAATATCGTTTCTAAAGTAGAAGCGACCATAAAAGCGAAGCAAGAATTTCAGGTTAAAGTTTTTGGTATTCCAAAAGCGATTAAACCCGTTGCACCCGTTGCAGCTGTTGAAGAATCTGAGCCAGAACACATTGAACCTGTTGTTGCTCACGTAGAAGAAACACCTGCTGCAAAATAGTTGATAGTTTTTAGTTGACAGTTGTTATATCGAAACTTATAACAGTCAACTTCAATCAAGATAAACATTGTTATTTTAAAGAAACCTGGTCGAGCCGATTGTTGCTTTACCAGGTTTCTATTTAAAATGGTTAATGAATCAATGGTTAATGATTCATTTTAAAGCACAATTATGTGTTTTGATATAATTAATGACGCTAACCATTTACCACTTACCATTAATCATTAAAAACTTTTTTATGCACGATTTATCAGAAAAATACCTCGCAACGCTTCAGAAAGTTGCAACCGATATTCAGAACAACGAAATATTAGCGGAGTATAACGAAAGCGAAGAAGAATCGGATTACAAAACCCTTTGCGATGTTTACGAACCGCAAATTGCAAAAGTTTATTTTGAAGTCGCTGCTGAAGTGCCGCTTCAATTGTTAGCTTTAGAAAACGTTTTACTAAATCCATATTTTGAAGGATTATATTCACCACGAATTTTGGGCTATTCTATTTTGCGTGGACAGGTAAATGATCAAGCGCGATTTGTACGTCCACAAGCACATTTTTTTGATATTTTAAATGCCATTTTAGAATCGCCGCATTTTGAAAATTTAAAAAAGCGTATCGGACAAACTATTCAGATGGGATTTGCTTTTTCGGGGGATATTCGCGTAACAGATTTTATTGATTCCATAAAGAATAAAAAACTTATTACTTATTTACAAAGCCAAAAAATTGAAAAATTGCGCGACTTACATGAACGCACCTTAGCTTTTAATAAATATAAAAATCAGTTCGTTGCGGAAAATTATTTAACGGCAGTTTTTCCAGATACATTCGGTACGCTGAAAGTTGAATATCCCGACCTCAAAACATTTTTATTGTATCGTGTGTCGCGTAAGCTCAACAACGATAGCTTGAAAGGCGAAATGTTGAAGGCGTTAGATAATCCTGCATTTTTAGGCACAAATGAACACGCCGAATTATTGCTTCTGACCATTAATTTTTTCAACCTTAATGCAGATGAGACTAAACACGTCGCAAGTGTTTTAAATGCAGCGCGACAAAAAGATACGAGCTTTTCCGAAAAGTATCTCGGCTTTTTGCTCGAATTGTTTGATAAAAATATTGCTCCTGACAGTTCTGCTGAAATTAAAGCTGCAACTTTTCTCGATAGCATGATTAAGGACGATGTTTCGAAATATTATACTATCGCCAATGTTGTTCATGCAAAAGGCTATCCGCATCCCGATGTGATGCAAGTCGTTAAAGTTTTTTATGACAGCCATAATGGTAAATCAACAATCAACGAATGTTTGCGTCGTTTGGTGGGTAGCTATATTAAACGCCTCATCAAAAATTTAACGCCGCGTGAATACCTTGACTTCTTCGAAAGTTTTAAAATATTTCAGGGCTATATGCGCGTTTTTGAAAATGAACACTTTAACCAAAGTATTCGCGATGCTTCGATTGATTATACCGAGCGCTGCTTCAAACAATTTATCGATAAGCGAAGTAAAGAATATCAGGACGTTAAGAAATTTATTCGCAATCAATTTGTGGAAGCGAATTTCATAAAAGATAAAGACGCGAAAGAAAAATTTAAAGTGAAGCGCAAACCAAAAGTTTGATTGTAAAGCCGCCATGCTTGGCGGCTTTTAAAATTTAAATCGGAGCAGTCATACTTAGCGGCTTTCAAAATTTATATCTAAGCCGCCAAGTATGGCGGCATTATTATATTGTTACCTATGCAAAGAACAGAAATTAGTTCGCTTGGCGAATTTGAACTCATAAAGAGATTAACTCAAAAGCATAAAAATGTCAATGCTTCAACTTTTAAAGGCATCGGCGATGATGCAGCAGTGGTTGAAAACGCCAATTACTTAACTGTAGTCAGCACTGATTTATTGATTGAGGGTATTCATTTCGATTTAGCGTATGTGCCACTCAAACATTTAGGCTACAAATCTGTCGTTGTCAATCTATCCGATATTTACGCCATGAATGCGCAACCGCGACAAATTACGATGTCCATTGCCGTCTCGAATCGTTTTTCAGTGGAAGGACTCGAAGAATTTTACGAAGGAGTTTACGCAGCGTGCAAGTTTTATAATGTTGATCTCATTGGTGGCGACACGACGGCTTCTCCGCGCGGTTTCGTGATTAGTGTAACAGCGATCGGTCAAGGTGAAAAAAATAAATTGGTGTATAGAAATGGTGCAAAAGTCGGCGATTTAATTTGCATCAGCGGCGATTTAGGCGCAGCGTATTTAGGTTTGCAACTCTTAGAGCGCGAAAAAGCGGTTTATCTCGACCACCCCGAAATGCAACCGGAATTGACTGATAATGCTTATTTGATTCAAAGGCAATTAAAACCAGAAGCGCGTCGCGATTTGATTGCGCAATTTGCAGAAAATAATTTAGTTCCTACCTCCATGATGGATATTTCAGACGGTTTGGCTTCTGAATTACACCACTTGTGTACGCAATCTAAAGTCGGTGCTTTTGTGGAAGAGAGTGGTGTGCCAATTCATCCCGATACTCAAATGGCAGCTATTAAATTTAAACTCGACCCTATCACATGCGCGCTCAGTGGCGGCGAAGATTACGAAATGCTTTTCACTATCAATCCTGATGATATTGAAAAAGTAAAATACTTGCCTGACGTTTACATCGCAGGCGAAATTACACCATCGTCAGATGGTATTGTTTTACACACTAAAGGTGGAAATCGCCACACAATTGTAGCGCAAGGTTGGCAACATTTTAAAGCCTAAACGCAAATATTATCCGCCCGTTTCATTGCGCAAACGTTCAACTTGTGTATCCCAAAGTTTTTGTAGGTCTTTCGTTTCGTTTGCGTCGCAAAAATCGGTGATATATAAAACAGTTTCGTTAGTGATCGGTGAGCGTTGAATACTGAATTCCAAAAACTCCGTCGGTGAATCTTCCCAAACAAAACGCAGTAATTCATCTTCCCAATCTTCAATCAATTCGGCGTGTGTTTCTTCACCTGACCATATAAAATTGAAATGACTACCTACAATATCAATTTCATCGCAGAACCAACGCACCAAGCAAGCAGGGGTCGTCAGAAATTGATAAATAATTGTCGGCGAAGCGCGAAAAATATATTCTAATTTAACACTTATTCGTTTCTGAGCCATATTTTAATTACACTTGAACAAATTTAAAGAAGGTATTTTGTCGTTTGTTTTGTTTTGTTAAATGGTTATTTTTGAATTCGGCGTAATAAAACGGATTTTTATCTATCTACAAAATTTATTTTAAAATTAAATGAAAAAAACACTTTTTTTAGAACCGATTCGAATCTTTTCTAATTTATTACGTGTGTTTTTTAATTATGCTATTAACTGAATAGCTAAAACTGAATTTTATTTATTTTAACTTTACAATTAAATAAAAAAGGTTGCACGTATTGTACAACCTCCCTAAAAATAAGTTAGCAACATTTCTATAAAAATATAATTTAGTGATTGACCTGTACTTTCTCTATGCGTGTTTCGCCAGTAGTGTTTTTAAGTTGTACAAAATATAAACCTTTCGGGTATTGCGCCACTTTTAAATTTTGTTGCGAATCACCGTTCGTAATTTTATGCGTTTGTAAAACTTGTCCTTGTACGTTTATAAAACGCACTTCGTCTATACCTTCTAAACCTGAAATTGTAAATTCCTCGTTAGAAGGATTTGGATAAATAAATGTGCTGCTCAATACAGTTACATTACTGTTTGGATTGTTCAAAACAATATCCGGATTTTCAGAACCAATTATTGTATTATCCAAATTTTTACCTTTTACCTTTTTTCCATCATTAGAAACTTGTAAACCATAAGTACCACCCTGAAAACAATTATTTACATAAACTTGAAATTGTCCATTTAATGATCCATTAGAACAATAAATAGTGTAATAACCAGATTGAGTAAACTGAAATAATCTATCACATCCTGTGGCACTTTGATTTGACGAAGTTAAACTACTAACGCCGGAAGATGGTGATACATTCCAAGACCAACCACTTGAATTTACAGAGGAACATGTACTTGCACTAAAAGTTTGATAACTCTTGCAAAATGAACTTGAACCTGTAACGGTGAGAGTATTTGGAGCACTTTGCAATGTCAATAAGTCAGAATTTGAAGATTGATTGCAAATGCTCGTTGCAGTAACACTGGCAGGATATGCCCAATTTCCACTATAAGTAGCATTTGTTCCTGTAGAACCATTACTCCAATTGAAAGAGACTCCAGTCTGAGACGGAACACTTACATTCCGCGAACAACCGTTAAATCCATTAAATGTTATAACTGGTTTATTTACTGTAGGGGTGTATAAATCCCAATTTGTTAGGTTGTCATTGTAAACAAAATTCCCCCATAATAAGTCAAAACTTTCACCTTGAACATAAGTGCCTTCACTATTAAAAGTTATAAGAACTACATTATACTTATGACCATCATAAGATTGACCACTATTTAATGAAGTTCCATCCGTTCCAGTAATATATGCACCTGCATCTGTTCTCCAAGTTATTCTATCAAAATATCCTTGTACACTAAAGTAGTAAGTAGAACCAACACAGTAATTAAAACTTGTTTGCGAAGATCCTTTAAATGAGTTTAACACCATACAAATAAAAAATAAAAAAAATAAACTTTTCATAATTT
>JAYVVO010000095.1:0-2100 GCA_043786955.1 Saprospiraceae bacterium | reverse complement strand
GAGAACTTTTATGATGGGTGCGCAATATAATTTTTAAGTGCGATTTCACATAATTTGTTTTTTTCATCATTCCGCTCTCAAAACATTTAGCGGTGAATCACTCACAACACGGCGTAAATTAATAACGCCGAGCAATAACGTAATGCCGATGATGAGTGCGCCGATTTCAAAAATCTCGAAATACGTTACAACAAAGTTTATTTTAAAAACGTAATGCGCAAAAATGTAAGAACCCAACACACCGAGTAGTGCGCCGATAAAAATAGAAATTAAACCAAGCCAAAGGTATTCATACAAATTAATACGTAAAATTATTCCTGTTTCTGCGCCTAAAGTGCGTAAAATATTGGAATCTCGAATGCGCTGTTTTTGCGAAAGCCAAAGAGCGCTTAGCAAAACGACAATACCCGTCAGCATACATAAACCCGACATGAATTTAACGATGTAGCTGATTTTATCAATAATAGTTTCGACTGTTTTTAAAATTACTGTGAGATCTATAATAGATACATTTGGAAATTTATTGACCAAAGCATTTTGAATTTGTGCTGATTTTTCGGGATTTGGCGTACGCGTGACAACGGCGAAAAATTGCGGTGCTTGTTCTAAAACACCTGTCGGAAATAAAACCAAAAAATTAGTTTGTGCTTTATTGAAATTCACTTCGCGAATGCCTGTTACGCGTGTTTTCATTTGTACGCCCTGCACATTGAATGTGAGTAACGAACCAATTTTCACATCTAAACTCCGAGCCGATAAAATGGATAGCGTAACGCCAATGATGCCATTCGCATCGCGCCCTTTTGGTGGTAAAACACCTTCGATGAGTTTTTCCGAACTCGTAAGCGTATCTCTAAACGTGACTCGATATTCGCGGTCAAATGCGCCTTTTTTTAATTCGCTGCGCGAATTACTCATAGTATCATCTAAAATTTTTTGTCGAGTAATGCCATCTTTTTCATCTAATCGGATGGTTATTATCGGTACGTTTTGCACAATCGGCATACCGAGTTTTTTTATTTCGGCAATCACACTATCGTGTTGCGTGGGTTGAATATCGAAAACAAACATATTCGGTTGTGTGGCGTCGCCCGAAAATTCAAATTGATTTAATAGCAATGCGCGAATTTGAACCAACAAAATAATTAGCATCGCACCCAAACCCATACTCATTACCAACAATCGAGTTTGATTGAACGGTCGGTATAAATTGGCAATGCTGTGTCGAACGGTAAAAGGGAGATTTGTCGTTTTCAAAAGTCTGACACCACGTAAAATAAGTTCAGCAACAAACCATAATATACCAATTGCGGCTACTAATCCGAGTGCAAAATAAATGGTGTCTTTAACGTCTTTAAGCTGCCAATAAATATAACTCAGAATAAAAATAGCAATGGCAGAATAAGCGAGAGCAACGATAGCATCGAATGAAGCGCGTATCGGTTCTAAATTTTGGCGCAACACTAACATCGGTGAAGCTTTGCGAATTTGTAAAAGTGGCGGCAAAGCAAACAAGAACGAAATAATTGTGCCGAGCAGCAAACCTTTAGAAATAGCTGCCCACGAAATATCGGAATGTAAATTATCGAAGGGTAGGAAATCTTTTAACAACCACGGCAAGGCGCGATTAATACTCACTCCCAACGTTACACCGACTAAAGAACCAATAATACCGATGCCTAAAACCTGAATTAAAAATAATAAAAAGGCTTGATTGCCGCGAAAACCTAAAGTACGCAGCAAAGCGACGGTGGGTATTTTTTCTTGCGCATAAACATTTACTGAACCAGCAATACCCAAACATCCGAGCAAAACCGAAATAAATCCGATGAGTTCAAAAAAGCGCGTTAAGTTGTTGAATGCTGCCGTTGTACTTTTTTTGCGCTCTTCAACAGTTTCTATTTTAAATTTTTCTTTTTCCGCGGGTTTTTTTATGCGCGATTCTGCTACGTCCGCATCCGTATTCTTGTTGAGTTTGAAATAATAATTATACTCCACGCGGCTACCGCGTTGTAACAAATAGGCGGAATCCAAAGTGTTTAAATCTAAAAATACTGCTGGTGCAATACCTGCCGATGCTGCTGTTCTACCTGGCGAACC
>JAYVVO010000094.1:0-2102 GCA_043786955.1 Saprospiraceae bacterium | reverse complement strand
AACGGACTTGTAGTTAACGGTCCTTTGCGCTGAAATAACCACGCTAATGTGTGTCGGAATTGATTGAAAGGCAGATTGATATTATTGAGTGTTCCTTTCCATTTTGAAAGCGCGGAAATTCCGTAGAACAAATGATCGTGTAAGTTTTTTCCAACGCCAGGTAATTCTTTTTTTACAGCGATGCCGATTTTAGAAAGTTCTGCACCATCGCCAACGCCAGAAAGCATTAATATTTGCGGCGAACCAAATGCACCTGCACATAAAATAATTTCTTTGCGTACTTTAATTTGTTCTAATTTTCCATTCACAACAATTTCAACGCCAACGGCAATATCGTTTTCTATTAAAATGCGTTGAACAAGCGCATTTGTTTTTATGGTTAAATTTTTTCTTTGCAGTATTGGTTTTAAAAAAGCTTTTGCTGCACTGTGCCGTTCGCCATTTTTGATTGTGTATTGAAACATTCCCGCGCCGTTTTGCTGCGTGCCATTCACGTCAATAATTTTAGGAATGTTGTTTTCTGCACACGCTTCAACGAATGCATCCGCTAAAGGTGTTTTGAATTGTTGCGCGAAAGTAACGTTTAATTCACCGTTTGTCCCGTGAAATTCATCTTGCAGTTGTTCATTGTGTTCCGATTTTTTGAAATAAGGTAGACACGCTGCGTAATTCCAACCTGTTGCACCCATCGTTTCCCAACGGTCATAATCTAATTTATGTCCACGAATATATGCCATTGCATTTGTCGAACTGCTTCCACCTAAAGTTTTACCTCGCGGTTGATACATTTTTCGATTGTTCACATTGTTTTGAGGTTCAGTGTAATAACCCCAATCCACGTCACTGTAATTGAGTTTACCATAACCTGCTGGCACATGAATTTCTAATTTTTTATCTTTTCCACCTGCTTCAATCAGTAAAACGGTAGAGGGAGAAGATTTTGTATCCTTATTTGCTGAAAGACGATTCGCCAAAACACAACCCGCAGAACCTGCACCGATAATAATGTAGTCGAACATGAACTGGAAATTTTAAAATTAATGAATTTTTAGATTTTTATGTTTAATTTTGACACAAATCTAATTTTTTAATTTTCAATTCGAGAAAAATGTGAAGCTTTTAATTTTAATTATTGTTGTTACGCTTAGCCTGAACGCTTGCACAAATGATAAATCAAAAGTAAATTCCTGCAGTTCAAACCAAGCAACTGCAGAAGCCTAATTCTAAATGGTGCCTGGGTTTTAAAAGACTATGCTAAAGAAATTGAAATAACGAATTCACCTGTAAAATCTTCTGAAAAATTAAAAGGGTTGGTTTCATTTTATATTGACTCTGTTTTTCAAAACGATAGTTTAAAGTTGATGGTAGTTGGAACAATCATGAAGGAATAAATTTTACAATTTATTTTATGAAAGCACAAAAACTAAACCACCTAAAAACAAATTTACAAGATTTTGAAGTGCCTTCAAACTATTTTGAATTGGGTTTAGATCATATTGATAAAGAAACAGTACTTACTTTGCTTCATTATAATAAATCTAATAAGCTTCTTGACTCCATACAGTTTACTAAAATTTTAGACAAACAAAAAGACTCTGAACCAACCTTCGGGCTTCAATATTTTGTAAATCAGAAAATAATCTCAGGAAATTATGTTATAACGGACGATAAAAAAGTTTCTACTAAAGTGACTTTTAATTTCGAAGGCACTGTTGCGGTTTTGCCTAATGCCAAAACTTTTTACATCACTGCAGATTTTATTGCTGGACCTACACCAAAGTACGACCAACTAATTCTCGATCTTTCTCAAAAAACTCAACAAAGTTTCATCCTTAAAAGTCAGAGAAACTATTTTGATCTATTTGCTACTAAAGGAGATGCAGATGAAGGAACTATTGAGCCAGTTAAAATAAAATATCATTTTGTAAAACAATGAGCAAGTAGTTAGGAGCTATGATCTGTTAGTATAGTTAATAATATGGAATCAAAGCTCATGGCTCATGGCTATTTCTTCGGTTCATCTGCGCCATACCCATATCCGTATCCGTAGCCATAACCATAATTATAACCATAACCGCGAACTGCTTCAACACCATTTAAAA
>JAYVVO010000093.1:0-16335 GCA_043786955.1 Saprospiraceae bacterium | reverse complement strand
TTGAAATATATCCGTAATCATCTTGCGCAGAATTAATTCCTGCACCCATATTTTCAACATTTGAAAGATTAGAAAGCGGTACTTTAAAAATATCGAATCCACCAAAACCATTATGCTGAGTAGAAGCAAAAAATAAATTTTCACCATCGCTTGAAGGTGTAATTTCATCGCCCGTAGAGTTAATGCTTTCGCCTAAATTGCGCGGTTCAGACCAACCACTTCCGATGCGCATAGATTTATAAATGTCGAAACCGCCAAATCCGCCGCTTCTATCGGACACAAAATATAAACTTTTTCCGTCCGGACTGAGTGAAGGGAAACCAGTCGCTGCCGCATTATTAGTAAATGGTCTCGTATTCATCCAATTACCGTTGTCGTCAACATCTGCCAAATAAATTGACATTTCAATGCCACTGTTTGAAAGCAAACGTTTACCATCGTTAATATTGCTGCGCATAAAAGCGACAGTTTTACCATCAGCAGTGAAACTTGGAAAGCCTTCGTTGTAAACATTTTTTAAATCATTCAAGAAAAACTGAATGTTGCTGATCGTATTATTTGTTTTCTGCGCGACAAACATCTGATTGTTTGACGAACCTGTCCAATCTTTTTTAGAACCTAAAGATTTTGAACGCGATATATCGTTTCTATCGCTCGACCAAACCAAATTATTTTTATACATTGCAATACCAAATTCGGAAGCAGCCGAATTGAGTAGCAAATTTTTAACTGCAATTTTTGTATTATTTTTATTATTCGCTAACCATTCAGATCGCGATTTTAGATGCGCAGAAATAAATCCGTTTTGAACAGAATTAGCAACTTGTCCAGCAGTGGCGTAATTGCCGTCAAACAAAAGTGCATCGAAATAGGCGACTTTTGAAGAATCGGTTAAACGGTTACTGTTGTTCAAAAATTTATAAATACTGAGTGCTTTGGAAGTCTCTCCAACTTTTGTGAGCGATTGCGCCCACATCAGAGCATCCTTGGCGGAAAGCGGATTCGTAGTATTAATTTTTTCAAATTCGGTAGCAGCATTTCTGTAAGCGTGAAGCTCCACTAATTTTTCTGCTTTATCAGAAATTGCATTTTGTGCATTAACAGAAAGGAAGGTCGCACTGAAAAGCGTACCTAAAAATAGAATGCGATGTAACATAATTATGTGTGTTTCAGACTGTGTATCTACAAAAGTAAAAGTATTTAATGATTTTAGCAAATAGAATTTTTATAGCTATACAAATAAGGGTTAATTAACCATTAACCAAATAACTATTAACCATTATTTTTCTAATCATTAAGCCTTTTACCTCTAAAATACTCAACGACGTGCGCCGTTGGATATTGTGTTTTAATACGTATCAATAAACGTTCTGCCTCACCCCAAGTTGCTAAATTACCAACCATGTAGCTGAGTTTACTGTCGTTTAGTTTTTGAACCGCTACATCCGACGTATAATTTTGAGCGATGAATTTAAGATTTTTATCGCTTGAATTAAGCGAATCTAAGGTTCTTAAAAATTCAACTTTATAACCAGAATAATCAGAAATAGATTTTATTGTCAAGGCAAACTTTTCTGCTGGAATCTCCCCACTTTCTAAATTGGTCATCACATTTGTTGAAGCGACAGGCGATGGAGTATTTACGATTGACGTGTTTTCATTTTTATTTTTTTCATTTTTATTTTTTTCCTTTTCAATTTCAATATTTTTTTCCAAAATTTTTGTCGTCATCATCGGTGTTTCACTTTTCAGTGAAGCTTGTAATGAATCCGTCGGAATATTACCGCGTACAATATTATCTCCTTCAGAGCTATTTATAAACTTTTCCATTTCTTCTTGATGGATAATTTCCATCAAACTCTTGTTCTCAATGACAGCGGGTTTATACTCCGAAGTTTTTAATTCAACGCGTCTGTTGCGCGCGTGCTCTTCCTCAGAACACAGAATCCCATCAGCACATTTATTTAGCAATTGACTTTCGCCATAACCTTTCGCACTAATTCTTTCTGGTGAAATACTACCTTTCGCTGCGATTAAAACATAATTCAGCGCGGCTTGCGCACGCTCTTTGGAAAGTTTCAAATTCGATGCATCACTCCCACGCGAATCAGTGTGCGCACCAATTTCCAATTTTATGTTCGGGTTATTTTTTAAAAGTGTTACTACTTTATCCAATTCGCGATATGACGATTCGCGAAGTGTTGCAGTGGCAGATTCAAACGAAATATTTTGCAGCACCACGTTTCGTTTAAAATCAACCCGTTCTAAATCCATATTGGCGATTAGTGTCCCAAAATTATTATTTTCTGCCGAAGAAATATTACTCACAACACCCGGATTAACAGTGCCGAAACCTTCCATGCACAAATAGCACCCTTTCACGTTCACCCGCGCTTCCATCCGTTTTGTGTAGTAATATTTTTTCCGCAACATCAAAATGTATTCGTTGCCTTGCTGCAAAACAACATTTACCTGATTGCTTGTCGTGGAATCAATGACGAGTTCTTCCTTGTGTGTCGTGTTGTTGTACACTTCAAAGCGCGCACCCGTTATCGCATCAACGGGTATATTTTCCGATAGGCGTTTTTCCGCGAGCGTAACTTCTAAAAAATAACCTGGCAAACGCTTCATCGCTTTTTTGATGAAAACTTTATCGTTCGGCAATTTTCCTTCGGTCGAAAAATCTTCAATGCTTGTTACGAAAACTTTTTTCTCGAATTGCAATTCAAATTTTTTACCGATGGCAACATTTTTAAAAACAAAATGACCATCCATTTCAGAAACGGTATCGGCAACAAAAACGCCGTCGCTTTGCAGCAGCGTCAACTTAACGCGATTCAAAAATCCGCGATTCAAATCTTCATACACATAACCTTCAACTGTCACTGTGTTTTGCGCTGCCACGCGATTCATTGCGAAAGAAATAAATAATAACGTTGAGAGAATAAATAATTTAAACACTCTATTATAATGATGTTGCAAATAATTCATAAAATTGTTTGTTTTTAATACAAAACTCAGCGTAAAATTACAGTAATTTTTTGAAATTATTGAATTGCAAATTTTTTAAAAAATTAGCGCTACTCCGCAATATTTTGGCAAAGTTCAATCAGAACACCATTCGTATCTTTCGGATGAACGAAACAAACCCATTTATTATCCGCCCCGCGTTTTGGTGTTTCGTTGATGAGTTTAAAACCTTCGCTTTTCAGGCGCGCCATTTCTGAAATAATATCATCTACGGCAAAGGCGATGTGGTGTAAACCTTCGCCGCGTTTTTCAATAAATTTAGCAATTGTGCTATTGTCGTTGGTGGATTCTAAAAGTTCAATTTTATTATTTCCCGTTTGAAAAAAAACAGTATTGACGTTTTCGCTTTCAACGGTTTCTTCTTTGTAAGCTGCAACGCCCAATAATTTTTCGTAAAGCATTTTGCTATTGTGTGCGCTTCTCACAGCAATGCCAATATGTTCAATAAATTTCATAATCGAAGAAAAGTGTTTAATGCCTGATAAATTTAATTCGGCAAAGGCTTATTGACGCTAAATTTAAAATAAAATTTTCCTAAAAAAATAAAGATTAATTTGGTTGTGTGTATTTGTGTAAAAATAAAAGAATTTATTTTCATCAAAAGAGTGAATATTCGCTAACTTTTTTTCAAATTTGCACTAAAACGTTATCTACATAATCATCACATTACAATACTATTAGTAAAAAATTCAGAGAACCAACATCATTTCGTCTTATTTCCTGAAATCACTGAACAGTAGTTTATTTTTAAATGGAAGCAATTATAAAAATAAATTTCCAAAAAAATTTATATAGAAATCTACATGAGTAGAGATAATTTTAACAAATTTTTTTTATCAATTTAATTTACGTTTATCAAAAAAAAGTATGAAAAAACATTTTCATTTACTCTTAGCACTTTTGCTAACAAGTTTCATGGCTAATGCGCAACGCAATGTGAGCGGTAAAGTTAGCGAAAAAAATGGTAGCCCACTCATAGGTGTGAGTGTTGTCGTAAAAGGTACAACTGTTGGCGCTGTTACAGATAACGATGGAAAATTCTCTTTTGCAGCACCCGCGTCTGCATCCGTTTTAGAATTATCTTTTATCGGTTACGGTACGGTTGAAGTACCGATTCCTGCATCGAATACAGTGAGCGTTGTTTTAGAATCAACAGAAAGTAATTTGAGCGAAGTTGTGATTAGCACAGGTGGTCGTAGTTCGCAACGCACTGTTGCCGATTCACCCGTTCCGATTGACGTTTTATCGGCTGGTGATTTAGCATCAACAGGTCAATTGAGTTTAGACAAGCAATTGATGTATCGCGTACCGTCGTTCAATACAGTTAACACTCCCGTTAACGATGCGACAACTTTATTAGACCCTTACGAAATTCGTAATCTCGGACCAAGTCGTACTTTAATTTTAGTGAACGGAAAGCGTAAAAACTTGAGTTCATTATTATACGTACAGTTTTCGCCAGGTCGTGGTGAAACAGGCGTTGATCTTTCGGCAATTCCTACCGATGCGATTAAGCGTATCGAGATTTTACGCGATGGTGCATCAGCACAATACGGTTCGGATGCTATTGCAGGTGTAATGAACGTTATATTGAAAGATAGATACGAATACTCTTCTTTAAATATTAACTCAGGTATTACAAGTGCAGGCGATGGTGGAACTCTTGGCGTTAGTTTTAATGGTGGTGCAAACTTTGCAGATAAAGGTTTTGTAAACTATACAATTGGCATTAAAAATGCTGAAAGTGCAGTGCGTTCAGGTATTATTGATGCTCCATCTGAAATACAAGCTTTTGGAACAGATGACAATGGAAATATTATTCCTGCAGCCGCAGCTGCAATTACAACTTATTTGGGTCGTTTTCCAACGGCTAATAATATCAACGGTACGGGTGCTACTGCTGCTGCAAGTTTCGATATCAATGCAGGTATTCCGATTAGTGAGTCAGGTTTACTTTATGGTAATGCAGCTTTTGTTGCTAAAAAAGTAAATAGTTTTGCTAATTATCGTCCGAATTATTGGAAACAAGATTACGGTTTATTACACTCGGCTGGAACAGAGTATATCGGTTACGTGCCAACATTTGAAGGTGATTTAACGGATTACAACGCTACTATCGGTATAAAAGACGAACGCAATGGTTGGAAAACAGACGTAAGTTTAACAACGGGGGGTAACCAACAATTATACACTGTAAATAATACAGTAAACCACTCTTTACAAGCTGCAAGTCCAACATCATTCAAAACGGGTGGATTTAATTTCAGCCATATTGTAGGTAATTTAGATGTTTCTAAAACAGTTGTTGAAGGTTTTAATGTTTCATTTGGTGTGGAAGCACGTCAAGAAACATTCAAAATTGTGGCTGGTGATACTGCTTCTTACTCAGGTCAAGGTTCTAACTCTTTTCCTGGTATCAATGCCATTAACGCTACAACTAACTCTCGCTTTAACTTAGGTGGTTATTTGGGTGCTTCTTACGATTTCTCAAAAACTTTTTTAGTTGATGCAACTCTCCGTACAGAAAAATATTCTGATTTTGGCAATGCAACAGTTGGTAAAATTTCATCGCGCGTAAAATTAGCAGACGATAAATTGGTATTACGTGGCTCCTACTCAACAGGTTTTAGAGCACCATCGTTACACCAATTGTACGATCAATCTATTCAAGCGTCGTTCGCTGGTGGATTCATCCAATTGTCTGGTTTATTTAATAATAATTCTGTTCAAGCAAAATTATTGGGTATTCCTGCTTTGCGTCCTGAAAAATCAATAAACATCAGTATTGGCGCGGCATTTAATCCGACTAAAGATTTCAGTTTGTCTCTCGATTACTACGCTATCAATATTACTGATAGAATTGTTTACTCATCGTCAATTTCAGCTGATGCGAATGATAAAACGAGCGTTTTGGCAAAAATTTTGAATGGTGCAGGCATCAAAAGTATTCAGTTCTTCATTAACGGTATCGAAACAAATACCAACGGTATTGATTACGTAGCGAGCTATAAAAATATCGCTTTAGGTTCTGGTAAATTGACTGCAAGTTTGGCTGGCAACTTCACTTTAGTAAACGAAATTGTTGGTGCGCCAAACGAACCTGCGCCAATAAAAGCAGTTAATAAGAGTATTTTAAATGCTCAAATTAAGTCGTTGTTAACTGAAAGTCGTCCTAAATATAAATCTATTCTTGGTTTAGATTACAATATTGGTGCATGGAGTTTTAATTTTACAAACACCTTGATCGGCAAAACTGCATTTCGCGATTTAGATAATGGTGGTGATGTTATGAATAATATCAAGCAAGAGTTTTCTCCAGCAGTTGTAACAGATTTGGGTATTGGTTACTCACTCTCCAAAAAACTCGGAGTTGGTATAACCATTAATAACTTATTCAATGTTCTTCCATCTTGGTCTTTAGTTTATGCACCAGGACCTGGAGCAAGTGCAAAAGATTTAGCTGCGGCTCAAGCCATTTTAGCGAGTGGCGATAAAAGTGGCACCGATTTAGGAAATTTAAAAGGGGCACTTGAGTTTAGTGGACGCTATAGAATATTAGGTTACAATGGAGCTCAGTTTAGCCAACTAGGTACTATATTTAATGCTAACCTAAACTTTAAGTTTTAAAATAAATAAATTTAAAAATTTGACAGATGCAGGGTAATTTATCCTGCATTTTTTTTGGTATTTTTTTTTATTAGACCCGAATGTTATGGAAGCGTTAAAACTAAAGAAATAAAAGTTAAATTAATTTTTAGGTTTTTCATTGAGCTTATATTTAACTATTATTTAATCTTAAAATCTTTTAACAATGAAAAAAGTATTACTTTTACTTTTAGCAATTCTGGTTAGCAAAGAATTATTTTCTCAATGCAACTCATTGTATGTTGTAACTAGCTCAAGTAGCGTATGCTCTCCTGTATCTAATTGGACTGGAATTACAGTTGGATTACCGACAGGAGCATATTATGGTAGCGCAACTATCGATGGTTATGGAACTTTTGATTATAATGGTTTAACAACTGCTACTGCTCAGAATTTAAATTTAGTAACTTCTGGTTCTATAACACTTCCAGCAATAAGTTGGAGTGGAATTGGAACTGCAACAGTTACAGTTTACATTTATGATTCAAATTCGACAGTTTTGGGTTGTGGTCAAGTTTCAATATCATTGCATGGAACTCAAAATTTAACTTTAACGTTTAGTGTTTCATGGTATGGTGTTGCCCAATGTCAACGTTTATGGGCTACCACAGGTTTTGATACTTACCAATGGTACAAGAACGGAGGTATCGTTGAAGGAAAAACTGGACCAAATTTTAACAATTGCGATGTTCAACAATACGATTGTTTTTGTAATACATACACGGTGGTTGCTAGCGGAGCTTGTTTAGTTACACAAAGTTACTCAGCTATTGCTCGATGATTGAATGTGAATGCGAATTTGAATTTCAAATTCTAAGTGTATTGGTCTGAATAAAACAAAAAAGCGTTCCTACTTGTAGGAACGCTTTTTTGTTTTATGGTAATTTATTAAAACTATTAATCGCTTCAATGACTGTCTAATATTTATTTATATCCGATAAATATTTCAAACTCACGTCATCCATAAATAGCAATCTTAGTTTTATTAACTTCTTTTATAAAATAGGGATTTTTAAGCGCGCTTTCGTTGAGCAAATCAATTTCTCTGTTGAGGGATTGTCTGAGCGCATCGTGTAATTGTCACCATAGTTCGCCACGCTCCAATGGTTCTAATCCATCTTCAAAGTTGATAAGAAAATCAATATCGCTTTCTGCGTTAAAATGTTTCGTTACAACAGAACCAAAAGCAAAGGCGGATTTGATCTTATATTTTTTTAAAGTCTCTGTTACTATAAGGTAAGTAATCGCTATTAAATAAACGACTATTTTAAATTTATGAAAAACGTTTTTATGTCACGCATTTTCGGAAATTATGGTTTTAGAGAGGCGAAGCCGACCTAAAACTATAATTTCCGACAGTTTTGCGAGGCTCAATGCCGAGTAAAACTGAATGATAAAAGTGATCATTAAATAATGCTGTTTACTTAATTGCACTTTAAAACTTGGATGCAACATAAATTTATTTTTGGCAATAATTTTTTTTGAACATTTTACAAAATTAATGCTTTTATAACTTTTAAACAAGATAAAAAATTAATTGATTAGCTGGAATTTTTCGCCAGTTGAATGCCTAATTTTTATTTTTGGTTTATCTTTGTGAAAATTGAGTTCCAATGACTGGAAATTTTCTAAGCTTTGACTTGCTATAAGCGCACATAAAATTATGGACATAAAAAAAATAAGCGACGCTGCGCTAATAGCATTGAAAACCGCAGAAAATTTAAACGTACCCGTTTGTGTAACGGTGATAGACACAGGTGCTAACGTCGTTTACACACTTCGCATGGAAGAAGCGAATTTCATGACGCTCGAAGCAGCATACAGAAAAGCTAAAACTGCTTTTTTATTTAAATGCCCCTCGCACGTGTTAGCCAATATTGTTCAGCGCGTACCAAAATTAGCGAAAGAAATTGATAAACTACCTGGCGACGCAATGATGATTGAAGGTGGATTGCCGATTGAGCAAAATGGTAAAATTATTGGTGGCGTGGGCGTTGCAGGTGGAAATTTTGAACAAGATTTAGCCATCGCAACGGCGTTCATGCAACACTTTTTAAGTTTATGATGACGCGCATTTCGCATTTACCGAGTCGCACTATTCGATTGAAAGACGAAGAGTATTTATATTTTAGCGGTACGTCGTATCTCGGAATGGGTTGTAATAATGGTTTTACTTCGCTGCTCGAATCGGGCATAGAACAATACGGAACTATTTTTTCGGCTTCGCGGAATAATAATTTACAACTCGACATTTATAGATCGGCAGAAAATTATTGTGCCGAGTGGTTTAAATCGGAAGCAGCCGTTACGGTAACGAGTGGAATGTTGGCTGGTATTTTAGCCGTTAAATATTTGAATGATGCGGAATTTTTTTACATTAATCAAGCGCATCCTGCCATTTGGAAAAATACTCCCACGCATTATTATTCCTCTGATACTCTTTTGCGCGATGTATATCGCGCTTTAGCACAAGATAAAAAAATTGTGCTCGCCTCTAATGCTATTGATCCGCTTTTTTGCGAAACCATCTATTTCGATTGGTTAAACACGCTGCCGAATGATGCGCGCATAACAGTTTTGGTTGACGATTCGCACGGACTTGGCGTTTGTGGTGAAAACGGTAATGGACATTATGAAACTATAAAATCGAGATTAAAAGATAAATCCCATATTCGACTCATCGTGACGGCTTCACTCGCTAAAGCCATTGGTGTTCCCGGCGGTATCATACTTTCTGATAAAAAAACGATTGCTGAGATTTGTCAATCGTCTTATTTTTCTGGTGCATCACCTATTGTACCGGCTTATTTATTTGCTTTCACGCGTAGCGAAGCGATTTATTCTGTAATGTTGGATGAGTTGCATCAAAAAATTGATTATTTTAATCAGCATTGTGGTGAAGACATAAAAAATAATTTAGTAAATCAAGTCGGTTATCCCGTCTATTATGTGCGCGACAACGGCTTGTACAATTTTTTATTCGCACGCAAAATTTTTATTTCTAATTTCTCTTATCCTAAACCGACAGATAAACCGATTACACGCATCGTAATTAGCGCATTGCACACAGAATACGATTTGCAAATGTTGATTGAGGCGATGAAAGAATATGTGCAAGAGAATTAAATACCAAAACTTAAACGATTCTTCAATGAACATCATAACTAAATATTTTAACGAACTCACAACGCTGGAACTCTATAAAATTTTAGAATTGCGCGCGCGCGTTTTCGTCGTAGAACAAAATTGTGCTTATCAAGATTTGGATGGAAAAGATTTAAATGCACATCACGTCATGGGTTATATCGGCGAAGATTTAGTTGCTTCCACGCGATTGCTCGCAAAAAATATTTCTTACGACGATTATCCTTCTATTGGTCGAGTTGTAAATTCACCAGATTACCGCAACTTAGGTTTTGGAAAAAAAATTATGCGCTATTCTATTGAACAGATGCAAATATTATATCCGAATCAATCTATAAAAATTGGCGCGCAACAATATCTCCATGCGTTTTACTCAAGTCTCGGCTTTGTGCAATTAGGCGACGAATATTTAGAAGATAATATTCCGCATATACCGATGATTTTAAAATAGCTTGATAAATTTACTTTACTCAATTTTTTATTGAATAAAAAAATACTATGACGGTTTATAATATAATTTTGTTTGGTAAAAAATTGTAAATAGATTTCTAAAAACGGCTATATTTGAAAGAAATTAAGTTCAAAAATTAAACTAAGAATGAAAAAAACTACTTTACTATTTTTTACAATTGCATTGAGTGCACATTTAATAGCACAAAATATAAATGGTGCTTGGTCTGGTGCTTTAGACGTTCAAGGTATAAAATTGCATTTGGTTTTGAATGTAAGTACAAGCGCTGATAAAAAACTCAATGCTACTTTAGATTCACCAGATCAAGGGGCAAAAGGAATTCCGATTTCTTTCGTGAGTTATGAAAATTCTGTTTTAAAATTTGCGGTTTCATCTGCCAAAATTGAATACGAAGGTACACTCGGCAGCGATAGTATTTTCATGGGAACTTTCAAACAAAACGGCAATACTTTGCCTTTGAATTTGAATAGATCAACACAAGAAGTCAAAAAAATAGTGTATTCGCAAGAACCCGTTAAACCATATCCATATTACAGCCAAGATATAACGTTTGAAAACAGCGATGCAAAAATAAATTTGGCTGGCACTTTAACGCTTCCAAATAAAGATGGAAAGTTTCCCGTTGTAATTCTCATTGCTGGCTCCGGACCAAATAATCGCGATGAAAACATTTTAGGTCATAAACCATTTCTGGTGCTTTCCGATTTTGTGACTAAATCTAATATGGCAGTTATGCGCTACGATAAACGCGGTATCGGTCAGTCAAAAGGAAATTATTCCACTGCTACGACTGCCGATTTTGCTTCCGACGTACAAGCTGCGATAAATTATTTAAAAACGCGCAAGGAAATTGATTCGCAAAAAATAGGATTGATCGGACACAGCGAAGGTGGAATTATTGCACCGATGGTTGCAGCGAATAACAAAGATGTGGCATTTATTATTTTACTTGCTGGCACAGGCATTTCTGGCGATGAACTATTAGTGCTTCAAAGTGAAATGATTCAGCGCGCATCGAAAGTGGATGAAAGCACGATTAAAAAAGTAGTTGATTTCAATAAAGGTGCTTACGCCATTGCCAGAAAAGAAAATAACGCGGCGGTACTAAACGAAAAACTAAACGCTTATTTCGTTGAAAAATTAAAAGCGGACTCAACGCTTAAACCTCAAGGAATGAGCGATGCTGATTTTATTAAACCTAATGTTGCGAGTTTATCGTCGCCTTGGATGAAATATTTTTTGAACTACAATCCTGAAATTATTTTAAAAGATGTGCAATGCCCCGTCTTGGCTTTAAACGGTTCGAAAGATACGCAAGTACCTGCATCAGTGAATTTAGAAGCGATTAAAAAAGGTTTAGAGCGTGGTAAAAATAAAAACGTAACAATAAAAGAATTACCGAATCTTAATCATTTGTTTCAAGAATGTAAAACTGGCGCACCATCAGAATACAGCGAGATTGATCAAACATTTTCACCCGTGGCACTCACGGAAATTCTTAAATTTATACAAACCCAAATAAAATAATAATAAAATAAATTATGGTAGCAATTAGTAAGCAAGATGGAAATTTCATTTTTACGGTGCAAGGAATGCACAAAGTTTGGGCACTAAAAAGCCAATTGGTTATTCCAGCATCCGATATCGTTCGCGTTCATCGCGACATAGATTCTATTTCTTGGTGGAAAGGTTTTAGATTTGGCACTAATATTCCTTTTGTTTTAACGGCTGGTACTTTTTTTAAATGGGGCGAAAAAAACTTTTGGGATGTTGCCGACAAGAATAATTGTATTGTCGTTGATTTAAAAGATGAATCTTATAATCACCTCATTATAGAAGTTGAAAATCCAGAAGAAGCCATAAAACTTTTGGCATCGTAGCTTCATTTCTCACGAAGTACACATAGATTTAGCAAAGTTCACACAGTTTTGATACTTACCATTGTGAACTTTGTGAAGCCCTTAGTGTTCCTTCTGAGAAAAATTCGTATCTTTGTTGATAAAAATTACTCTAATTTAACACAGCTTACAGCTCATAGCTCACGGCTCACAGCTTAAAATGTCAAACCCGAACGTCAATCCAACGGATAAAAATTTTACGCCCGAAGAAAAGCGCGTTGAGCGCGCTTTGCGACCTGTGGTTTTAAGCGATTTTAATGGTCAGCCAAAACTTGTTAGTAATTTAAAAGTTTTTATCAGCGCCGCTAAAACACGCGGCGAAGCACTTGATCACGTTTTATTGCATGGTCCGCCAGGTCTCGGCAAAACAACCTTGGCGCATATTATCAGTAATGAACTCGGTGCCAATTTAAAATTAACATCAGGTCCAGTTTTGGAAAAGCCAGGCGATCTCGCAGGATTGCTCACCAATTTAGAACCCAACGATGTCTTATTCATTGATGAAATTCACAGACTGAACACTGTCGTTGAAGAATATCTTTATTCGGCTATGGAAGATTATAAAATTGACATCATGATTGATTCAGGTCCGAGCGCACGATCTATTCAGTTGGCTTTGCATCCTTTTACTTTAGTGGGCGCAACAACGCGCATGGGTTTACTCACTGCGCCGATGCGTGCACGCTTTGGCATTACGTGTCTGCTCGATTATTACAATGTTGAAACGCTTCAAAATATTTTATTCCGCTCTGCTTCGCTCTTAAATTTACCGATTGATGCGGCTGGTGCTGCCGAAATTGCGCGAAGAAGTCGTGGAACACCGCGTATTGCTAACGCATTATTGCGTCGCGTGCGCGATTTTGCACAAGTTGAACACGACGGTTCAATTGATTTAGGCATCGCAAAATATGCACTTTCAGCACTTAATGTAGATGAAAGCGGATTAGACGAAATGGATAATCGCATTTTAACTGCTATTATTCTCAAATTTAAAGGTGGACCTGTGGGCTTAACAACTATTGCCACTGCGGTTGGCGAAGAAGCAGGAACGATTGAAGAAGTGCATGAACCTTTTTTGATTATGGAAGGTTATATACAACGCACAGCGCGCGGTCGCGAAGCAACAGCAAAAGCCTACAAACACATCGGTGAAGTGCCTCCGCTATCTACTATAAATACTTTGTTTTAGTTTAGCGCGCTCTAAACCACGCAACTCAGTATTTATTTGTATTTTTGCGCCGCAATTAAAATTCAAAGAAATTCATGTTAGATAAACTACACGCTATTTACGAGCGTTTTATGCGCCTTGAAGAACAACTCAGCGACCCCAGCGTTGCGAGCGATCCTGAAAGATTCAGAAAAATTAATAAAGACTATAAAGACCTCAAACCGATAGTTGAAGCGTATCACACCTATTCTCGCACTTTAAACGAATTGCAGCAAGCTAAATCGCTGTTGAACGATCCAGAAATGTCTGAATTTGCCAAAAGTGAAGTGTCCGAATTGCAACAGCAACAAGAAGAATTAGAGACGCAAATAAAATTATTAATCATTCCAAAAGATCCCGAAGATTCAAAAAACGTTTTATTTGAAATTCGATCAGGTACAGGTGGCGATGAAGCTTCACTTTTTGCGGGCGATTTAGCGCGAATGTACCAACGCTATTTCGATCGAAAAAAATGGAAGACGGAAATCATGGAAGTGTCAGACGGCACAATGGGCGGCTACAACAAAATTGTTTATGAAATTCAAGGTGAAGAAGTTTATGGTACTTTGAAGTTTGAATCTGGTGCGCACCGCGTACAACGCGTACCTGATACAGAAACAAAAGGACGCGTGCATACGTCGGCAGCGACAGTAGTAGTTTTGCCTATTTTAGAAATGGAAGACGTGCACATCAAAAAAGAAGATTTGCGCATTGACGTTTTTCGTGCGAGTGGTGCAGGCGGTCAACACATTAATAAAACGGAATCGGCTGTGCGGATAACGCATTTGCCAACGGGTGCTGTTTCGGAATGTCAGGAAGGTCGTTCGCAACACCAAAATAAAGAAATTGCGATGCAGCGTTTGTATAATTTAATTTACAATGCGCAAAAAAAAGAACACGACGATAAAATTGCCTCGAATAGAAGATCGCTCGTAGGAACTGGCGATAGAAGTGATAAAATTAGAACGTATAATTATCCGCAGAACCGATTAACAGATCACAGAATTAATCTAACGCTCTACAGTTTAGAAAAAGTTTTAGAAGGAGAGATTGACGAGGTTATCGAATCGCTTATTTTGGCAGAAAATGCTGAAAAATTGCGCGGCAGTGATGATGAATAATTTGGAATTCAATTTTTGGGGCTGTTAATTATTGATTCCTTTTTATATTTCGACAAAAAAACCGAGTATCACACCAACAAAAAAGCCAACTGTAGAAATTTGCGCTGCTAACTTCGCGTTTTTAGGACTTCTATTAAAATTTATAATAAAAAAAATAATGCCAACGAGTGGCACAAGGAAAAACGTAATGCGCAACCACATCGGTAAAACTACTTCTAGTTTTTCGTTCGGTGAATCGAGTTTATCTTCAGGCATGATTTTTAAATTTAAATTTAAATTATTTAAGGCTTACATATTGGGCGAAACACCCGTTAAATTATCTTCCAATCTTAAAAGGTAGCGTTTTTTTAGATAATAACTCCTTACTGCATTTAAAGTTGCGGTTTTAGAATTATCGGTATCGTATGCTTGCATGGCAGGTTTAGCAGATTCGAGAAATTCATTTTTCAGTGCATCCAATCGCTTTTTTAAAGGCTCAATAATTTCTACATCTTGAGAAAGCTTTGCATCATCAATCTCTTCGTTAAAGTCGAGCATATCCATTAAAAAATCAGCAGACAACGTGTTTTTGTTTTCTTCATTCAAAATATTTTCAAGTTCTAAAATATATTTTGCGCGCGAATCGAAAACAGAAAGTGTTTTATAAGCTTGCGTATTGTAAACAGATTTTTCGAGCATCGCATCGCGTGTTATTTCATCGGCTTGTGTGTGAAAATCTGGATGCAACTGACGAGATTGTGCGAAAAATTTCTTTTTTAAAAGTCTTTCGTCTAAAAAAAACTGATTCGGCAAATCAAACCACGCAAAATAATTTTTCTCTAAGCTCATCGTCGCGTCTTTAACTAATTTTTAAAAGATTAACCCATTTATTTCTCGGGCAAAGTTAGTGCAAATTTGCTATTTTTATAAAAGGATATAAATTTAACGCTGCGCAAATTTTTTCGAAAACTATTATTTTCAATAGGGTTTTCTTATAAAAAAATTATTCCCCTACGACTATTGTTTTAAGAATCTTTACATAAAACCTTGTCACGTTGAGAACGTGCGCCAACTTCACAACACGAGTACTTCAAAAAATTTCATCTCTTTTTTAAATAACCAAGTCAAACCCTAATGAAGAAAATTCTTAAATCACCGCTCATGGTTATAAATAAAAAAGTAACCCTGCTGCTATAGTCATGACTACTAAAGTTATAACACCTAAAATGTTTGATAGCCGTGAATTGGTATGTCTTCCCATAATTTTTTTATTGTTTGCAATGTGCATTACAATAGCAATTAAAATAGGTGCCGTTATACCGTATAAAATGGCTGTGTAGTAAAGCGCTTTTATCGGACTTATGCCAAGAAAATCGAGCGACAAACCGACTAAAAGTGAAATGATTATAGTGATGTAAAATCCGCGCGCTTGAGAGAACTTTTTACTCAACCCCGTTTCCCAACCAAAAGTTTCGGCTAACATATAAGATTGTGAGCCCGCTAAAACAGGAATAGCAATTAATCCCGTTCCTATAACGCCCAATGTAAAAAAAATGGTTGCAAATTTTCCCGCTAAAGGTTCTAATGCTTTTGCCGCTTGATCAACGGTATCAATGTGCGTGATGCCAGACGTGTTTAAAACGGAAGCCGCTGTTAAAATTATAAAAAACATGACAAGATTTGAAAATAACATACCCACATTAATATCTATAGTCATGCCTTTCAAAATATTTTTATTGACGATCAATTTTTTATTCAGATTGCCCACCTCTTCTGCTTCCATAGTAGCTTGCCAGAAAAAAAGGTATGGTGAAATGGTTGTACCGAGAATAGCTACAA